>JAFDIX010000714.1 GCA_019307805.1 Deltaproteobacteria bacterium
GAAAATTTATGGATTAAAAGGAGATCATTATGTTTGGCTTAGGAACAAATGAATTGATCATTATTGGGCTGATTGTTTTCTTCATTTTTGGGGCAAAGAGGCTTCCTGAAATTGGAAAAGGTATAGGGGGAGCTATAAGGGAATTCAGACAGGTAAAAAAGGATATAAGCCTTAATGGAGAAACCAAGGATAACAAAGAGAAAGATAAGGACCAGGAACAAAAAGCCCCGGCAGCATCCTTTGAGAATATGTTGGGTGAAAAGGTCATGGAACAGATCCCTGGTGTAAAAAAGGTCATGGATGTAAAGGAAAAGGTGGAGAAAGTGAAAAATATCATGAAAACATAAAAACACCATTACGAGCATTGCGTCCGGGACTATCCTGAATCTGTGCAAAGGCATTGCGGCCATGTCTGGGCCATGGTTTTCGGACAAGCACTTAGGCTAGTGTCCATCCAGAAACTAAAAAGGAGAACTGGCCGGTGTCCAATTCAGAAATGAGCAATTTTTCGCAAGATCAAGGAAATCAAGGAGTTGGGCGTCCCGCCCATGGGCGGGAACAACTAAGCCCGCCGATTGACGCTGAGATTGCGGAAAAGGGCCATTTCTGGATGGACACTGGGGAATAATATGGAAACAAAAAGATGTGTATTTGTTGGTGTAGGTGGTCAGGGCAATCTGCTGGCATCACGGCTCTTGGGTGAAGCTGCTCTCTCCATGGGGATCCCGGCTGTGGTCAGCGAAATACACGGCATGGCACAAAGAGGAGGTGTGGTGGAATCCGCTGTCTTGATGGGGGATGTCACCAGTCCCATCGTTTCAAATGGGGAGGCTGATGTCCTGATAGGCTTTGAGCCACTGGAGGCTATAAGATCCCTGGGAAAATGCAACAAAGAGACCCTTGTGATCACCAATACCCATCCCTTTCCTCCCTTTACCGTCTCCACGGGACAGTGGGAGTATCCTCCGGTGGATGAAATTTTAGGCTTGATTCGCACCAAAGTGAACAGGGTCATTGCCCTGAACGGAACAGATTTAGCCGAAGAGGCAGGCAATCCCCTCTCCCTCAATATGGTCATGCTTGGGGCCCTGATAGGGTCGGGGGCAATCCATGTGACGGCAGGATCCATGAAAGAGGCCATCTCCACGTCTACCAGGAAGGCCTTTTCGGAATCCAACCTGAAGGCATTTGATCTCGGCATGGAAGTGGCGAACAATCTATAATTAAGTTAGGACGCAGATTTTCGAAGATTTACACAGATTATTTTATTCATTTTTTATTAAATCTTGATTATCTGCGTTTATCTGCGTCCGAAAAATGGGATTTCCTATACTATCAAATTATGAATTTACGAAAAGGCGATATTGTTGAACTGAGGATTGATAAAATGGCCTATGGCGGCCAGGGGATCGCCCGGCTGGACGGATTTGTTGTCTTTGTAAGGGGTGCCATACCCGGCGACAGGATCATGGGCCGGATTGTCAGGAAAAAGA
Source organism: Deltaproteobacteria bacterium (assembly GCA_019307805.1). Taxonomy (GTDB): domain Bacteria; phylum Desulfobacterota; class DSM-4660; order Desulfatiglandales; family HGW-15; genus JAFDIX01. The sequence goes on from JAFDIX010000714.1 coordinate 1,494, forward strand.
AAGATTATTCTGAAGCAAGGATGACGGAATTGCTGGAGCCATCACCTGACAGGGTCCAGGCCCCTTGCCTCTACAGTGGGTATTGCGGCGGGTGCCAGTGGCAGCATGTGAGCTATGAACGTCAGCTTCAATATAAGAGGGCACATATTGAGGAAGCAATGACCCATATCGGCTGCATCGCGGGGGTCCCGGTTCATGATGTGATCCCCTCTGAAAAACGGTTTGCATACCGCAACAAGATGGAATTTTCCTTTTCAGACCGCCGTTGGCTACTCCCTGAAGAAATGGATAGGCGAGATATTGATGCGGGATTCGCCTTAGGCCTTCATGTTCCCGGCACCTATCACAAGGTAATTGATGTGGAGGCATGTCTCCTGCAGCAGGAAACGGGCAATCAGATCCTGCGGGAAGTAAAAAAATATGTGCGGGATTGTGGTATTCCGGTCTATGGCCTGAAGACCCATGAAGGATTCTGGCGGTTTTTGACGGTTCGTTATTCCAGGGCACTTGACGAATGGATGGTCAATCTGGTCACATCGGAGAAGAGGCGGGAGGCGGTTGAACCCCTGAGCGCAGCCCTCTGCCGCCGGATCGACAGTATCAAAACAGTGGTAAACAATATCAATACAAGAAGGGCCTCCATCGCCGTGGGAGAAAGGGAAATTGTCCTTTCGGGGGAAGGCGTTATTCATGACAGGATCGGCCCTTATGACTTCCGGATATCTGCCAACTCCTTTTTCCAGACCAACCCTCTGGGTGCCGAAAAGCTCTACAAAAAAGTCATTGAGTACGCGGAACTTAATGGCTCTCAGACCGTCCTTGATCTCTATAGCGGGACAGGGACCATTCCCATCTTCCTATCAAACCACGCAAAATCGGTTATCGGTATGGAGATTTCAAATAGCGCTATCCTTGATGCCAATATCAATGGCAGGGCCAACGGGGTGCAAAATTGCCGGTTCATTTTGGGGGATATTAGAGAGAGCCTCGCCCATTTAAGAATGAAACCGGATGTATTGGTCATTGATCCTCCCCGGGCCGGAATGCATAAACAT
>JAFDIX010000715.1 GCA_019307805.1 Deltaproteobacteria bacterium
GTTATACTTTTTCTGGAGAAACTCCCTGCCCGTGGTGGGATAAAGGGCAAAGATGAGAAGATCCTCATCGTTCTTGGCCAAATCTCCGATGTCCTCCTTCGCCTTCTCCAGCTCGGGTTCCAGAAAATCCCCGGGTCTGCCGGTGATTGGGGTCTCCCCGCGACTGTACCCCTTGAGTACCTTGGCCCGGACCTCGGGATCAATTTCAGTGGGTGTCTTTCCGTAGAGACCGAAACAGATATCCTTCACCTGGTTGGTGATCATTTTGTATCGTCCGAACAGGACATTGAGAACCGCCTGGACCCCAACGATCTGGGAGGTGGGCGTCACCAGAGGCACTGTTCCCAGGTCCTTCCTGGTCCTGGGCAGTTCCTCGTAGACCTCGTTGATGCGATCCAGGGCATTGGCCTCCTTTAACTGGATAACGAGGCCATACCGCCCGGGATCTGGTGTTTGAGAACACCGGTATCAATGGTTGTGATACGGCTGGTATCCAGCAGATCCCGGTACTTGGGGGCGATGTCCTCCAGGTGCTGGCCCAGTTTCAGGAGCAGGTCCAGATCCAGACCGGTATCCCAGGGGGTGCCTTCCAGGGTGACCACCATGGGCTCGATGGCAGGGTGGGAAGTGCGCAGGCCCCATGGTGCCAGGACCGTGTCCACGATGTCCACACCGGCCTCTATGGCCTTGAGGAGGCACATGGAGGCCATGCCCGAGGTGTAATGGGTGTGCAGGTGGATAGGTAGCTGAACGGTCTCCTTCAGGGATGTTACCAGCTTGAAGATGTCATAGGGAGAAATAATTCCTGCCATATCCTTGATGCAGAGGGAATCGGCCCCCATGTCCTCAATGGCCCTGGCCTTTTCAAGATAGTAGTCCAGGTTGAAAACAGGTCCCCCCATCTTCCGTTCGGTCAGGGAGAAGCAGATGGTCCCCTGAAAATGTTTGCCGTTCTTCTTGATCACCTCAACAGAGGTTTCAAAATTTCGAAGATCGTTCAGGGCATCGAATACCCGGAAGATATCAATGCCCACCTCACAGGACTTGTCCACAAAGGCGCGCACCACGTCATCGGCGTAATTTCGATATCCCACCAGGTTCTGGCCCCGAAGGAGCATGGAAAAGGGGGTGTTTTTGATGTATTTCTTAAGAATTCGGGGGCGCTCCCAGGGATCTTCATCCAGGAAACGATGCATGGTATCAAAAGTGGCTCCCCCCCAGACCTCCATTCCCCAGAAGCCCACTTTGTCCATTTCTTCAGCAATGGGAATCATATCTTCTGTCCGCATGCGTGTCGCAAACAGTGACTGGTGGCTGTCTCGGAATGTCAGGTCCTGGAACTGGACTTTTTTGACGCTGTTCATCGCAATTTCTCCTTTTTTATTAGAAGGTTTATTCGACCGCAGAGAATATAAGAAAAAATGGTGAAAGGGTCAATGGAAAAGGAGCTGATTCTCTTACGGAGTCCTAAGCGTTTTGATTCTTATGGGAAGCCCAATGGTTCATTAAAAACACGATCAGAAAGCCGAGCACCATGAGGCAGAGGGCCATGGTCACATCAACATTCCAGTGTGCCGGGAGAACATTTGCCTGGGACAGGACCTCGGGCTGTTCCTTGGTTCCGGTTATTGCGGAAATGGATTTCTTCCAGGGCCACACCTTTCTCAGGGAACCCAGCATGAGACCTGTCAAAAGGGTGATGGTGATCTCCCGGTACTTTTTCAGGAGCAGGTTCAGGATCCGTACAAAGGTGACGAGCCCGAAAAGGGCCCCGGCGCTGACCACAAGAAGGGTCAGAAAGTCCAGGTTTTTGACAGCCGCGAGGACATATTCATATTTCCCCAGGAGCACCAGAATAAAGGAGCCGGATATGCCCGGAAGGATCATGGCACAGATGGCAACCGCCCCGCTCAGAAAGAGGAACCAGGGGGCACTGGGCGTGGAAAGGGGGACCATGCCCACCAGAAAATAGGTCCCAACGGTCCCCAGGGCCAGCCAGACCATGAGACCGGGGGTCCATTTTTTAAGGTGCCGGCTGATCACGAGGGTTGAGGCGAGAATGAGACCGAAGAAGAAGGACCATATGAGCACAGGCTTGTTTTCAAGCAGCCAGCCCAGGATTCTTGCCAAAGAGAAGATGGCCGTCATGATCCCCAGGAAAAGGGCGCAGAGAAAAGGCCAGGACAAGTGTTGGAATGCCTCCCTGAATTGAAGGGAGAAAAAGCGTTTCAAAAAGGTCAGGTCAAATGATCGAATGGACTCCAGCAACTCTTCGTAGATGCCAAGGATGAAGGCCATGGTTCCGCCTGACACCCCGGGGACCACATCTGCTGCACCCATGCACAGGCCTTTGACGGCAATACCGATATAGGCAAGAAATGAACGTTGCGGTCCGGTTGTGGTATTTTTCAAATTGTTTCTCCTTAAAAAAGTTACACAACTCTAGGAGCCTATCGAAGAACCAGCTCCATTGGAGGCTGATGGAAAATCCTCAGATGCAAGGCATCCGAAACCGGGGACCCGCCCGCAGGGTGGGGAGTCCTCGCGAAGCGCGGACAAATCCCGAGGAATGAGGCGTATGAAAAAGGCCCACGGCATAGGGCACACGGCGCACGGGATGATAAATACAATTCATCTATTCTTTTCCTTCGGCCTTGAGCCTTGCGCCTTGAGCCATTTGCTTATCTTCGCCGCAGTGACGAGGGATGAGGATAATCCGCCTGAGGCGGACCGATGGGGGTCTTCCGACAGCCTCCTAGGCGGGCTGGTGCTCTTTCCGCAAGAGGTCCATGACCGTCTTCACGGGATTGAAGGTGATGATCGGGACCTCCACAAAGACCGTGTTCCAGTGGGCCA
>JAFDIX010000716.1 GCA_019307805.1 Deltaproteobacteria bacterium
GCTCACGGTCTGGTCACTTCTAACCCGGCTGTTGCCGGGGGATGGCAGCCCCCTCCCTATTCTCCCACTCTGACGAGTTGGAGCTAGGGGCGCTCCCCCAGCGACAGCCGGGGAAGTGGCACAGACCTTCCACCAGTCACCCAGAAGAAAGCCCAGGATAGCTTTAGACGCTTCGGTGCTAGGGTTTTTTGTCCATAAACCAACTCACCTGGAAAAAAGGGGAATCTCCTGTCCCAGAGTCCTTACCGGCCCCTGAAAACCGGCGGACGTTTCTCCAGGAACGCCTTTTTCCCTTCGACATAGTCCTCACTATCCCAGGCTAACCGCCGCAACGCCTGTATCCGCTCAAAAGTCTCCGTACTCAAGGGCAGAGCGTTGCCGAGGATGTGGAGCTGCTCCTTGATCACGGATATGCTGAGAGGGGAATTCAGACTGATTTGTTTGGCCATATTGTAAGTGAAGGTCTCAAGGTCCTCCGGTTCCACAAGGTGATTCAGGATACCGAGCCGTTCGGCCCGTTCTGCTTTGATTGGCTGTGCGGTAAAAAACATCTCTTTAATGGTGGCCATGGAGCACGTGTTCATGAAGTGCAATATTCCCGAAGAATTATAGGGGACGCCTATTCTTGCCGGGGTTATGGCAAATGAGGCGGTATGAGTTCCTATCAGAATATCGCAGACCAGGACCAATTCACACGCTCCACCCCAAACCCCGCCTTCGATCATGGCAATTACTGGAGCTGGGCATCGCTGAACGGCTCGAATCAGATTTTCCAGCGGGTCATCATAGTTGAGAGGGTCGCGACCCGGGTTTTCCAACTCCTTGATATCGTGACCGGCGGACCATACCTTGGCGCCTTCAGGAGCGCGCAGAATTATGACCCGGGTTTTCTTGGCTAGCAGATCGTCCAGCGCCGTCAGAATTTCATCTATGAAAACTCTGCTCAAGGCATTGCGTTTTGCAAAGTTATTGAAAGTGATGGTTCCTATTTGTTCTCTGACTTCAGATATTACCAGAGCCATTACCATTCTCCTTTTAGCAGCATCAGTCGAAGAAACGGGGGGAAAGGGTTCTGGGTAAGATTTCATTAGCCGCGTTTATATGAGCCGCATGTCCTCAGCCTCTTTGAGCAAGTCGTCCCTGAACCTGGGATGAGCAAGGCTGATGATGTCCAAGGCTCTTTGCCGGGTGGATTTCCCCTTCAAATTGACCACCCCGTACTCGGTGGCGAGATAATGAGTATCCATCCTGGGGGTGGTGACCACTGTCCGGGGCTCGAAACGAGGCACTATGCGAGAGACCTCCCCGTTGTGCGCCGTTGAATAGAAGGCGATGATAGACTTGCCTCCCTTGGAATTGAATGCGCCTCGGACATAGTCAAGCTGTCCGCCGGTACCGCTGAACTCGAACCCCCCGAGAGATTCCGAATTGCATTGTCCCAGGAGATCTACTTCCAAGGTGGAGTTTATCGAAATCATGTTGTCGTTTCTGGCAATAACCTCGGGAGAATTGGTATAAGAGACAGGATAGCTTTCCATGCTTGGATTGTCATGGATGAACTCATACATCTCCCTATCTCCCAGGGCATTGGTGAACACGTGCTTCCATGGATGGATGTTCTTTACTCTGCCCGTGATGGCACCCTTTCTTATCAGGTGCAGCATACCGGGACAGAACAGCTCTGTGTGGAGGCCCAAATCCTTGTGGCCTTCCAGATAGTGACACACGGCATTGGGTATGCCGCCGATGCCCAACTGAATGTTTGCCCCGTCGGGTACCAATTTAGATAGAGAACGGCCAATGGCTTCCGCCTCCGGTCTGGGTGCGGCGGGTTTTGTCTCCAACAAGGGGACTTCGTTTTCAACAACGGCATTAACCTCGGAGACATGAAGGAGTGATTCCCCAAATACTCTCGGCATCCGTGGATTGACCTCAACTATGAGTGTCTTGCAGTGCCTGGCCGCTGTGGAGATATAGTCGTTGATGGCGCCGAAAGTGTAAAAGCCGGCCTTATCCATGGGGGAAACCGTAGTAACCACCACATCTATCTCCATAAACTCGCGACAAAATCGCGGTACTTGATGGAATTCATTGGGCACGAAATAGCAGCGGCCGGCTTGGACCGAAGCCCTGTCCGAGGAACTGACGAACCAGCTGTAGGAATGAATTCGGTCGCTAAGTTCAGGGGCCAGAATCGTCTTGGCAGAGTGCGCCATAGGGAGAAGCGAAAACACTTGAAGGTCCTTGAGATCATCGCTTCGAACTCTTTCGGCAATAGCTTCCAAGAGGGCCGGAGGTTCGCCGGCTGCCATCCCGTGGACTAAGGTGCTACCACTTTCGATAGTTTCAACAGCCTTTTGAGGTGTTGTGAGTTTCTGCTTGTACTCTGATAGGTACATAGCCACGCTCCTATGATAGGTTCTTCCGGATTTCGCCTGCAGGACCAAAATCGGAAAAAGATAATATCAAAAGATCATAACCTTTGCTACATTAAACAAGGGCAGTAGAATTAGGAGTAAAGCATCCCCCCAACATGGCCGGAGG
>JAFDIX010000717.1 GCA_019307805.1 Deltaproteobacteria bacterium
CGCTCCTTTCGAATCTCCCCCCGATTCTTCATCTTGGCCCTCGTCTTCTTTCTCGCCTACCTCGCCTGCTCCGTGGTCGCCTTCAACGAGTATTTTCGCCTTCGCAGGCAAAACAGGCTGCAGGTCCAAATGATCGAGGAACAGAAACGACTGGCAATGAAAGACCAGAAGGTCATGGTCCGGTCCAAACAGCATATTGACCTTCTGGAAGATTATATCCGAACCCTGGAAGAGCAAAAGGAAACAAAAACAACGACGATTAAGACCGCAGAGATCCCGACACAAAAGGCGCCGCCTTCGGAAGTAGCGGCACCACAGCCCGAGGAACCCGAAGATATCACATCGGCTCTCGTGGACGTCAAGGACCTGGTCATCCAGAAAGAGCTTACCAGGATGCGTGTCAGCTTTAAGCTGGTGAACACACTGCCTGCCGGGGAAGCCGTAGGGGGCTATTACCACATGATTGCCAGGGGCGACTCATCCAACCCCCCGGAGGATTGGATTTACCCCCAACAGGAACTGGAAAACGGCCTGCCCGTGAATTTTAAACGAGGCAAGGTCTTCCTCATTCAACGATTCAAACCCATTTACTGGGGGTTCGACATCTCGGCCGGTTCCAATACCCCCTCTGCCATCATGGTGCTCGTGTATGACCAGTCCGGAGACCTCATACTGAGGAAATCCTTTGAGGTCAATCATGGGCCCTGACCCCCTCTACTCCCGGAACAGCGCACTCTTTGTAACGCTCCTTGTTCTGGCCCTGTTGTTCCCTTTCCCGCACCAGGCATGGGCCAAGCGGGAGCACCTTGTCTACTTTCCAAACACCCCCTACGAACTCAACATCTATAAGATCCACGGCAAAAGACCGGGCAAGACCCTGATGCTCATCGGCGGGATTCAAGGGAACGAACCCGGTGGTTTCCTGTCGGCCGATCTCTATGCAGACATGAGGCTCGAGAAGGGAAACCTCATTGTCGTGCCCCGGGCCAATTTCTATTCGATCATCCTCAACAAGCGTGGGGCCCATGGCGACATGAACAGAAAGTTCACCCATGAGGAGAACGGCACCAGCCAGGAGGACAAGATCGTCACCATCCTGAAGGGACTCATCAGCGAGAGCGACTACCTGCTCAACCTCCACGACGGTTCCGGGTACTACCACCCAACCTACATCAACAAATGGCGCAATCCCAAGCGCTTCGGTCAGTCCGTCATCGCAGATTCCGAGGAATATCCCGTCCCCGGAACCCGGAAGGTGGTCAAGCTGGGCGAGTTAGCCCGACAGGTCATCGAAAAGGTCAACACCCACATCAGCCATGACCTCTACAAGTTCCACTTCATGAACACACGGACCGCGGATGCAGACAGCCCCCACAAGGAACAACGCAGATCCGCCACCTATTACGCACTGACCAAGCACCACATCCCCGCCTTTGGGGTGGAGACATCCAAGTTCCTCCCTTCCATGGATCTCAAGGTTCGTTTCCACAACCTGGTGATCAACGCCTTTATGGGGCTTTTTGATATTGTTCGCGAATCGCCCGGTCTCATGCTGGATCCCCCGGAATTGAAGTACCTGATTGTGGCCATCAACGGCCGCTCGCCTGTCGTGGCCATGGAAGGTCAGAAGATCGAGATCAACAGCGGGGACACTTTCACGGTGACCCATATCGAGGCAAATTATGAAAGGGGTTTGAGCCTGGATATTCTGGGCCACGGCGGTTTGAACGATTTTCGAAGGGATTTTGAGATATTTAAAAACACCACCATCATTGTGCGCAAGGATAACCAGCGATTTGCCGAGATTCCCATTCGGATCACGGGCAAGGTCAAAACACCGAAAGCGGTGAGGCCTTCCCCTGCCAGGATCGACTATTTTGTGGTGGAGACCATGGGGCAACGCCTGCTCGTGGGCAACCGGGACACCCTTCGGCTGGTAAAGGGGGACAAACTCAAAATCCTGGACATCCTCCCCTCTCCTTCCCCGTCAGATATCAAGGTCAACTTCAAGGGCTTTGTGGGAGACCGCAAGAACAACACGGGTGAGGACAGAGGCTACACCATCGACACGGGCAAAGATCTCATGCGGCGATACTCCCTGCATAAAAAGGGAATGGTCTATCCGGTCATTGCCACCAAAGGGGACAGCAGACTGGGAAGGTTCCTTGTGCATCTGTCACCTCCCAAGATGGACTATCTGATCCTGAGAGTAAACAGCCATCAGCACCATTTTCTCAGACCGGAACAAAAGGTCACCCTCTCCCGAAATGATGAAATCTGCCTGGAGGAGATTTCTACAAATCTTTATACCACAAAGGGCATTCACCTGGCAGTGAACGGGCGCCGTGTCAAGCCCGGAGAAATAGCCAGGGTGGAAGATCTGTGTGCCGCATCTGCAGGGAACAGACATCGGGTGGATGTCAAGAAGGGGAGGATGGTTTTAGGAAGCGTGTTTATTGATTTGGAATAGCGGGGGAGGACGGAGGGCGGAAAGTAAAATCAGACAGGATCTACAGGATTGGTTGGATTTTTTTCTCCCTTCC
>JAFDIX010000718.1 GCA_019307805.1 Deltaproteobacteria bacterium
ACAAGGTCGTAGCCTTCTTTGGCAAAACGTTCTGCACAGGCCTTTCCGATCCCCCTGCCGGCTCCGGTGATGATGGCAACCTTGGATTCAGAACTCATAAAATTTTCTCCGAATTATTAAAACACAAAACAGTGTTAGTTTTGATGGTATTCTTGTGCCGGTGATCCTGCCTGCGAGAATGAAAATTTTAACGTAGTTTGCCTGTTTTCTCCAAGTCGTCCGCAACGTATTCCAGATCCAGTGCAACCAGGGTTTGCCTTTTTGGAAAAGAGGTCTCCCTGTCCCAACCGTGCATGTCATAGTACTCGTCCAGCATCTCATTATATTTTTTTTCATCCATCTTCCAGCCGGCGAGTTTGCCTGACGGAATAGGCTCCGTCATATCTCTTGGTGTCGGCATATCATCTTTGCGATCAAAATGGGTATGTCTCAGGTTGAAGGCCTTTTCAAGGTTGAGCTGTTTTGCGGCTATGCGCTTAAGGTCTTCCACGGATGTCTTCCAGCCGGTAGCCGCCGAATAGAGCTCTGCCAGTTGGGGCAAATCCATATGTTCAAGATCCCAGTGAATGGTATTAAAATGGCAGATGCCAAAGGAGTTGTTCACCCGGTGCAGGGCCTCCATGTAGGTCACCATTGCGGCTTTTCCTTCATACTCCAGGGGTGTATAGGGGTTTTCCACCCCAAAGATAATCTTGCCTTTTTCCAGGTCGGCACCCGGCGCATTGTCCCCCACTGCACCCGTGGTATGCCCCCCTCCACGGGTGGAAGTAGTGGTTCCCAGACACCAGCCAAGAGATCCCCGACAGGGTTCGTAGAGATCCTGGCCCTTAATATGTATGGCATAGTGGCCGCTGTCTCTTCCAATAATTTCGGCTGCCCTGGCACTGCCTTCTGCAAGTATGTCCCCGAATCCTTCCCGAAAGGTTATTTTCCGCATGAGCTCAAGGACCACATCCGCATCTCCCCATTCAAGGGTAAGCCCGTCAGTATCTTTCTCATCAATAATCCCCCTCTGGAAGCATTCCATGGCCCACCCGATGGAACCGCCGGCCAGATCCACATCCAGACCCATTTGATTGCAATAGGCCTGGGCCTTAAACATGAAGGTGGGCTCCCCTATGGCCAGCCTTCCCTGAATGCTGCTCATGGTCTCCATCTGGGGGCTTTCGGATTTCAGACCGGCATAGGGCCCTTTGGTAATATGCACATGCCTGCCGCACCCAATGGCGCATCCCGGAAAACTCTGGCGTGCCGCTTGATGTTCATCGATGACGCCCCGGGGGTTCATTTGCAGGGCCATGTCCTCCGGAACAACCACTTCCTGAAAATTTTTATAATTAAACCCGCAAGAGTCTTGCTTTCTACTGAGTCCTCCCAGGGTTCCGTATTTCCGCAAGCCCTCAATGGTCCTGGATTTTTTAAACATGTCACGGGTTTTTTTGACGATCGTCATAAAAGACTCAGGATTCGCTACTTTGATGGCCCCGGAACCCTTGGCAACAATGGTCTTAAGGTTTTTGGAACCCATGACGCTACCCGTCCCGCACCGGCCGAATGCCCGTCCCTTGTCCTGGATGACACAGGCTCCCCGGACAAGGTTCTCGCCTGCAGGCCCTATGGAGATGGCATGCAGGTTGTTGTCTTCGAATTCTTTTCTTATCTCATCCAGGGTTTCCCAGGTGGTTTTGCCCCACAGATGAGAGGCGTCTCGGATTTCAACCGTATCGTCTTGGATCCACAGATAGACGGGTGTGTGGGCCTTTCCCTGGATAACGACGAGGTCATATCCGGCACACTTCAATTGCCCCCCCACGTAGCTGTCACTGCATCCGCTGGCCCACCCCCCTGTCACGGGGCCTAGGGTGCTCAGGCTGCTCTTACAGGCGCCCGGCGCGGTTGTACCGATGAGCGCACCGGCGCCCAGAATAAGCCTGTTTGCGGGATCATAGGGGGTTACCCAGGGTCGAAGTTCGTCGTACAATATCTTGATGGCAATGCCGGAGGAACCGAGCCAGTCTTCGGCATATTTTGAGGTGGGTTCTGTGGAAATGTGGCCGTTGCTCAGATTGATGCGCAGGATTTTGCCCGCATATCCGTATAGCCGATCATTATGCATTACTATGACCCCGTGGGCCGAACGGCCTGGCTTTATTTTACATACAAAATTCGGCGAGGTATCAAACAAGCATCAAACGGCCGCCATTTACATCGATCGTGGCTCCTGTGATATAGCGGCTCTCATCACTGGCAAGAAAAGTGATAACTCCGGAGATTTCGTCCGGTTCTGCAAGGTGCCCAAGAGGACAGGCCTTTGTGAACATTTCTTTTTTTTCGGGCGTCAACAGGTTTTTGACCCGATCAGTCAGGGTGGTGCCAGGGGCAACGGTATTGGCCGTGATACCATAGGGGCCCACATCCTTGGCCAAATACTGGGTCATCATGGAGACGGCCGCCTTGGCAGAGGCATAATGGGCAGGGGAGGTCCCTGCGCTGGTGCTGCGCCCGGCCAGGGAACCGAGGTTGATGATACGGCCCCATTCCCC
>JAFDIX010000132.1 GCA_019307805.1 Deltaproteobacteria bacterium
CAGATCCAAGACCTGCCAGTCACCGACCAATTCCTGCGGCAAAAGCGGCTGATTCAGGAACGTGGCGAACTTGCCTTGATCGAAGATGGCATGGGTTTTCGCCATCTTGGGTATTTCAGCCTCAAAAACGGCCCGGGCCTGTTTCGCGGGGGGCATTATCATGCGAAGAAAACAGAACATTTTTATGTGATCACCGGAAAACTTCGTATGCAACTCGTAGATTTGGATACCCAGGAGAAGAAATCGGTTCTGCTGCAACCCGGGCAGCGGGCTGTCATCGGTCCCGGATGCGCCCATCGATTCACAGCCGAAGAAGACGCACAGGTGATTGAATACTACGATTCAGAGTATGACCCTGATGATGACATGCCCTATAGAGATTTTTAATCTCCCTTGGAAGGTGATACTATCCTTTATTTGAGGGGCCTTATGATTTGTATGGGAGGCATTTATTACTCCGGAACATACCCCATTGATGAAGATCCTCGGATTGACAGGTAGTGTGATAGGGCACAAAAAATTGCTGCATTTCGGATATCGGAGTTTACTCATCCTTTTGGTAGGAGCGGGTTTTCTGTTGCACAGTCCAGTGATCGGAAAAACAGAGCGACATTTGAAGGAATGGGTGATTATTTTGCATGGAATCGCAAAAAGTGCCTCTTCCATGGAAAAGCTTGAAGAGTACCTTAGGAATCGGGGTTATAAAACCGTGAACGTAACCTATCCTTCAACCGCCGAAACCATCGAGGTGTTGGCTGAGAGATACCTCACCAATGCAATCGATCAGTGCAAAGGTGATGGTGCGAAAAAGATCCATTTCGTAACACATTCTCTCGGGGGGATCATTGCCCGTCAGTATCTGCAGACCCACACACTACCCCATGGGAGCAGGATGGTCATGCTGGCCCCTCCCAATAAAGGCAGCGAGGTCGCAGACAAACTGAAGGGTTTGGGTATCTACAAATGGAGCCATGGCCCTGCAGGCCAGGAGCTTGGAACGGATTCCGAAAGTATCCCCAACCGCCTGAAGCCCGTCAATATTGAGGTCGGTGTTATTGCGGGGGACACGAGTATCAATCCCATCTTTTCAGCCATGATTCCGGGACCGGATGATGGGACCATTGCCGTGGAGCGGACCAAACTCAAGGAAATGAAGGACTTTATTGTTGTCTCAAGCACCCATACCTTTATTATGGATAATCCGTTGGTCTTGAGGCAGATGGTCCATTTTCTTGAGAAGGGCAAGTTTGATCACAGTCTGGAGGCAAAAAAATGAGGGAAGCAGGGGCATGACCGGTCAGATAACGATACCTTTTTGGTTTTTTCTTATCCTCCTCGCCTTTATGGCATGGGTGATCCTGGAACTTCTTCTGATTCCCAGTGCGCGCTGGTTCCTGAGAAGGCGACTCAACCGGGTACTGGATGAAATCGGCAGCCGCCTGGATATAGAAATCAGACCCTTTCAACTGACCAAGCGACAGGTCCTGATCGATCGATTGGTTTATGATCCCAAGGTCATTGAGGCTATTCAGAGGGCCGCCCAGGAGCAAAACCTGTCCCGGGCCATGGTGCAGGAGGAGGTCCTCACCTATGCCAGGGAGATTGTCCCTTCATTTAATGCCTATCTTTATTTTCGGACCGGGTATTGGCTCGCCAAAAAGGTGGCACGGCTTATGTATTGGGTCCGCGTAGGCCTCGTGGATAACGAGCAACTGGCGGAGGTTGATCCGGACTCCACCGTCGTGTTTGTCATGAACCACCGCAGCAATATGGACTACATCCTGGTCGCATTCCTGGCAGCGGAAAGAACCACCCTGTCCTATGCAGTGGGCGAATGGGCCAAGATTTGGCCCTTACAGACACTGATCAAGTCCATGGGCGCCTATTTTGTGCGGCGGGATTCCGGGAAGAATCCCCTTTATCGCCTGGTCCTGGAGCGTTATGTCCATATGGCGACCAAGGAAGGTGTGTGTCAGGCTGTTTTTCTTGAAGGGGGGCTGAGTCGCGACGGGAGATTGCGAAAGCCCAAACTCGGGTTGATGGACTATATGTTGCGGGGATTTGACCCTGACATTGATCGGGACATCGTTTTCATCCCCGTGGGCATTAATTACGACAGGACCATGGAGGACCGAAGCCTGATTCGCGCTCAGGATCCCCAGGCTGAAAAAAAGAGTTTCTGGTTCGTGATCAAGACCACATTGGGTTTCGTCTGGCACAATCTCATGCTCATGGTCTTTAACAGGTGGCAGCGCTTTGGATTTGCCTGTGTCAATTTCGGCGCGCCCCTGTCCCTGCGCAGGTTTTGCCGGGATCACAACTTCCAGTTCACCAAGATGGACAGGGATGTAAGATTTCCAGTGGTTCAGACTATCTGTCAACAGATCATGGATTCCATTGAAGAACTCGTTCCTGTTCTTCCCATCTCTCTGGTGGCCACGGTGATGCTGGAAGATCGTGAGCGCTGGCTCTCTGAATTCGATATCAAGGCCCATGCGCACCGTCTTGTGGAAAGGCTGCAGGAGCTGGGTGCACCCATACTGGTGCCCACCCGGGGCCTGGAAGTGGCCCTCTCCACCGCATTTCACATGCTCAAGATACGGAGAATGCTTGAGGGGTCGGAAGGGCGCTACAGGGCGGATCCCGGATCCTATAATATTTTGATCTACTATGCCAATGCGATCGCTCGCTGGCAGGAGAGGTCGCCGGAGCAGGGAGGCTAGGCCATATGGCGAAGGAAATTTCTCTCAAGGGCTGTATCCCACCCATTCCTACCCCGTTTGATTCCCGGGGGAGGGTAGATCATGAACGGCTTGCCCAAAATCTGGAAAAATGGCAGAACGCACCGCTTATCGGCTTCGCGGTACTGGGCTCCAATGGTGAGGCTGTGCTTTTGAAGGCAGAGGAGAAGCTCAAGGTATGGGAGACTGCAGGAAAGGCCATTGATGGGGACCACCTTTTCATTGCAGGGACCGGGTGCGAGTCAACACCGGAGACCCTGGAACTCTCGGAAGAGGCCGCGAGACTGGGCGCCCACGCAGTCCTCATCGTGACTCCCCACTACTACCGGTCAAAAATGGACCACCACTCCCTGGTGAATCATTATAGCCATATTGCAGATCGTTCACCGGTCCCCGTGATCCTGTACAATATGCCGGCCTCGACCGGAATCGATCTCAGTGCAGAAACGATTCTGGAACTCGCCGGGCATCCCAACATTATCGGTTTGAAGGAGAGCTCCGGCAACGTTGTCAAGATGGGACAGGTTGTGGAAGGTGCCGATGATAATTTCCAGGTCCTGGCAGGTTCCGGGAGTTTTCTCCTGCCCGCACTGTCGATAGGTGCAAGGGGGGGCGTCATGGCCCTGGCCTCTGTGGCCCCTCACCAACTTGCGGGGATTGTCTCCGGTTTTGATCAGGGGAGCCTGGATAAGGCCCGGGAAATGCAATTGCGCCTGATTTCCGCCAATGCTGCAGTGACCACGAAATTTGGAATCCCCGGGTTGAAGGCCGCCCTGGATTGCATCGGCATGTATGGAGGTCCGGTGCGGGGGCCGCTGGTGGATCTGAATGAACAGCAGCGTGAGGAAGTGCGGGCCACTATGATCAAGGCTGGAATTCTAAAAAATTGACCCGCCAAGGGCTGAACCCATGGATAAGGAGGAAAAAAATGAAACCGCCTGTTTCTTTGGAAAGGGCAACGCAGGTTATTCAGGGCTGGTACGATGCCTATTGCAGCGATTATGGAAAATCCCAGGCGGAACTGGAGATTCTGGAAGAGCATGATCAGGTATCCAATGCCTATAAGGTCACAAACAGGAAAAATGGCGCCAGCATCCCTGTCTACTGGAGTACAATGAGCGATTTTGAGGCATCCGGGGGCGTAGGGGTTCCCGATGATTTTGGTATTTGGGATGCCTTCGGCGACCTCTAAATGAAAACACCCCTGCTCTCCAAATCCCGCTTTCTTGCCGGGCTGCAGTGTGAACTGCGCCTCTGGCACACCTGCTACAACCGGGACCTGGCCGGCGAGGTATCCCCTGTCCAGCAGTATATTTTTGACATGGGACATCGGGTAGGGGAGCTGGCAACCCGGCTCTATCCCAAAGGTGTTCTCATCGAAGAAGATTATCTGCACCACAGGGAGGCGGTTCTCCATACCCGGAGTGCCATGGAGGATGCTTCGATTAAAGCCATCTTTGAGGCAGCTTTTCTGGAGGACGGTGTGCGGATCAGGGTGGACATCCTTGAGCGACTGCCATCCGGAGAGTGGAACCTGATTGAGGTGAAATCATCCACTTCCACCAAAGACGTGCATGTTCCGGATGTGTCTGTTCAACACCACGTACTCCAGGCCGCAGGATTAAAGATCCAGGGGACATACCTCGTGCACATCAACCGGGAATACACCTATGATGGGAAACAATTGAACCTGCCGCGTTTTTTTTCAAAGACCTCGATGACCAAACCGGCCCTTTCCTATGAAGGGCAAATCCCGGAAAGACTGGCACAGTTCAAGGCGATGCTTGAAAGGCCTGATCCCCCGAAGATACTCCCCTCAAGGCACTGCAAAAATCCCTATGAGTGCGAATTCTGGGACCATTGCACCGGGAGTATGCCGGAAAACTGGGCCATGGAACTCTCGGGCATCACCGAAAAAAAGCTCATGGAGCTGGCGGCCGAGGGCATCCATGATATTCTGGATGTTCCTGAAAACTATCCCCTGACCATGATCCAGGCCCGTATCAGGGATTGTGTGCACAAAGGATCCGAGACCATTGCTCCGGAGCTCAAAGAGGCGCTCAGAAATGTCGAATATCCGATACACTTTTTGGACTTTGAGACCACAAACCCTGCCATTCCCCTATACCCCGGGACCAGACCCTACCAAACCATTCCTTTTCAATGGTCCGACCATGTCCTCACCCGAGAGGGTTCCCTGGGACACTCTGAATTCCTCAGTGAACCATCCACAGACCCGAGAGAGGAATTTGCAGCCACCCTCCTGGAAGAACTTGGCAAAGGGGGAACGATCTATATGTATACGGGCTATGAGAGGGATATCATCCGCCGTCTGGCCGTTTCTCTGCCAAAATATCGGCAGGACCTTTTGGCTACGATAGCGCGGTTTAAGGATTTACATGCGCTCCTCAGAAACCACTATTACCACCCGGCATTTCACGGTTCCTATTCTCTCAAGGCGGTCCTTCCCGCCGTGGTTCCCGGCATGGACTATGGAAACCTGGCCATCCATGAAGGCGGCCATGCCTCATTGAAATACCTTCAAATGGTCGACCCATCGAGCACTGATAAGCAGAGAGCAAGGATCAAAAGCGATCTGCTAACCTATTGTGGTTTCGATACCCTGGGGATGGTGAAGATCAGAGAAGCCCTCTTGGGGAAGCTCAAGTCCTGAGTTAAAAATGGGGTATTCACTGTTTAATGTCAAGTGAATACCCCATTTTGTTAAACTAGAACTTAGGGGCTTCGCCCCAATTGGAATGTTGGAATGATGGAACAGCCGACTTCGCCATAGTAGCCAATGGCTACGACGGCTGAACTGGAATAATGGGTTCTGGTGAGATGGGAAAATGGGCTATTGGTCCCGCTTTTAGCGGGATTGACATTGAAGTTAAAAATGCTCAAAAATGTGAGTATTCCTTACTAAAATCAACATTCCAATATTCCATCATTCCATTATTCCATGTGTGGAGCAGAAATTCAGGCCTCAAAAAATCCCCTTGTTCTCAATAAGTTGTAGAAATTCCGAGACGCTTAATTAATAGTTGTCAGCATAGAGTTCAAAGTAGGCCTTGGGATGGAGGCAGGTAGGGCATTTGTCCGGTGCCTCCGCGGCCTCTACAACCCGACCACAGTTTCTGCATTTCCAGAGGGCTTTTTCAGGTTTCTTGAATACGCTGTTGCCCTGCACCGCCTCAATGAGCCTGTTGTATCGCTTTTCATGCCACTTTTCGACTTCCAGAATTTGCTTCCAGGTGATAGCGGCGTCCTTAAAACCTTCCTGGTCGGCAACATCGGCAAAATCAGCATAGAGCGTGGTCCACTCCATATTTTCACCGGCAGCGGCAGCCTGGAGCTGGGCCAAAGTGTCGCCAGGCAGACCGGCCGGGTACCCGGCCGTGATAGTGGCTTCCCCACCCTCCAGAAGACGGAAGAAGAGCTTGGCATGCTCTTTCTCATTATCCGCAGTTTCCAGGAAGATGGCGCTGATCTGCTCAAAGCCTTCCTTTTTGGCAATGCTCGCTGCAAAGGTATACCGATTGCGGGCCTGTGATTCTCCTGCAAAGGATGCTAAGAGGTTGTGTTCGGTTTTGGATCCTTTCAATGTTGCCATGGCCTTACTCCTTTCCAAATAAATGGGTTAGAAAGTCCTGCAGGTTCCGGTTCCAACGTACTCTTCAAATGAAATTATCTCCAATAATAGGAGCATCGTGAAGGGGTGTCAAGGAGGCTTCCAAGGCCCCATAACGGAATGAGCCCTGAATGGGTGGAAAGGGGATGTGCTTTGTGGTAGATATTAATCGATACCCATTCAGGATGGGCGTTCAGGGTGGGACCAATAAGAGGACCGGGAAGATTCTATGAAGTATTTTGTTTATTTTGACAGTTACGGGCATGCACGGCAGGTCATAGATGAAAAGGAACTGGCCGGGAAATTTGACGGTGATCCGGATGCCTATTTGAAAGCCATGGTTGAGTCGGTAAGCAACTCAGGGAGCCTGGGCGCGGGGGGGCACGTGGGAACCCTCAAGTTTGATACCGAGGAGGAACTGAATGCCTACCTGGAATCACTGGGGGATGAAATCACAGGCTTTTATGGATGCCAATCGGAATCCCGTCCCTATAATTTTTGATTCAATGCCCGGAATTTTACTCAATACAGGAGAAACCAAATGCAGGCGCTGGACAAGATTTCGCAGGAATTGGTCGGTCATCTGGGACTTCATTTTGGGCCGGTGGGGGTCAATCTTTTTAAAAAAGGGATGGCCCTGCCGGAGAATATTCCCCTTTTTGGGGAGGAACTCAAGAGTTATTGCCTATGATCATTCTTTCAACCGGATCCCTTTACACCTATGGCTTGGACAGGGTTTTTGCGCTTGCTGAAAAAGCGGGTTATGACGGATTGGAAATCCTTGTGGACGCACGTTGGGACACGAGGGATCCTTTCACCCTGAAGCGGCTTTCATCTGAATATGGCATGCCCATTGCCGCGCTCCACAGCCCCTTTGTCCCCGGAATCCACGGCTGGCCTTCAGACCAGCTGGGGCGTCTCGAAAAAACCGTTGCCCTGGCAAAAGAAGTGGGGGCAGGGGTCGTAGTAAGCCACCTTCCCCTGCGGATCAGTGGCCTGGAAATACGCGTGATGGGTTTTGGGAATCGCCGCTTCCTATTGCCCTTTCCCTGATATGCCTGCCATGCATATTCTAGGGATAAAAATTAATCCCTTCTGGTTTAACCGATCCGGGGAACTTCTCCGGTTTCCCCACCTGACCCTGGACACCACCCATTTGGGTACCTGGGGACTTGATCCGGTGCAAGTCTATGGAACATTGAAAGACCGGGTGGTTCATGTGCACCTTTCCAATTTTGACGGACTGGAACACAGATCCCCGGCGGACGGGCTCCTAAATCTTTCAGGGTTCCTGAGTTTTTTGGGGGCCGGGGGATACAAAGGGGCGGTGAGTATTGAATGCGATCCCGAAGCACTGGATGCAGGAAATGAGCAGCTTTGCCTTGAGGCGCTCAAACGCGCGCTTTCCTTCTGCAGGGCCCATCTTTCCTCCTCTTCCCTGAGGCCCGAAAGCTGATTGCTATTGAAAACCGCTTTGGAGGATTTAGCATAAGAGTCGTGGTTTTGTGAGAGGAAATGCATCATGAAGGCTAAAGTTCTGTTTTTGGCCCTTTTTTTTGGCCTGATTTGCCCGTCTGCAGCCAGTGGACAATTTTCCTTGTGGCTTGTGGAGAAAAGAATTGATATCAAATATTCCGTTCCCAATATCACCCATCAGGAGTTGAGCGAGAAACTCAATTCAAAGGAGGCCGTGAGATATGTCCTCTTTGATGTAAGGGAAAGAGCGGAATATGATGCCAGCCATTTGGCATCGGCCCTTCATGTAGACCCAGAAATGAAGCCAGATGCATTTTTCGATACTTTTGGATCTATGATTCAGGGGAAAAACCTGATATTTTATTGCTCTGTTGGAGATCGCAGCTCCCATTTTATAGAGCGCGTACAGAAACAGGCAAAGGAAAAGGGAGCCCTGGGGCTTTATAATCTTCGAGGGGGAATTTTCAGGTGGTACAATGAAGGCCATCCGGTTGTGGACAAAAAAGGAGAAACCAATGCCATCCACCCCTATGATGACGAGTGGGGAAAACTGGTCAGAAAGAGAGACCGGAAGTAAGGTGGCAGGAAAATAATAAAGGGGGTAAACTATGAGAGGGAATTTCAAGGCCTTACTGGGTTTAGTTCTTATGGGTTTCCTGATCTCAGGATGTGGCACGATCTACAAAGTGGCCAGAGACGAACGCAGTGTGGGCACCCAATACCGGGATGAAGCGATCACCACGGCAATCCGCCAGAAATTTATGGATGACGAGTTCGTGGAGTATTTTGATATTTCAACATACTGCTACAAGGGCAAGGTGTATCTGGTCGGGGAATACGAAAAAATCGATCAGAAAATAAGGGCCATTACACTGGCCGAGCAAGTAGAGGGGGTGAAGTCGGTTACGGGGCATTTCCTTCCCAAGAAAAAGAGGGATCATTGCGGGTCTACGGACAATCTGGGTTTGATGGCCACAGTCAAATCCAAACTCATCGGAGATAAGGACATCGAGTCCACAAACATAGAGGTCAAGGTAGTGCAATGTCATGTGATACTTTTGGGGTTGGTGGATGAGTCCAGAGAGATAAAAGAGGCCATTGCCCATGCCAAAAGCGTAGGAGGGGTGCGCAGTGTGACCAGCTATCTGAAAGTCGTTAAATGATATTCTCTTTTTCGGGATATCATCAGTGATCATGGCGCTTCAGAGCCTATTGCGGGACCATCACCATGGGAAGAGCAAGCAATCCTTCATCAAAAAGAAAGGCTGCCAGTCAGACCAGGAAGGATTTAAAAAAAGAGTCTGAAGAAATTCTGGATTTCCGGGACCAAAACGTCGTCGTGGATACCACCTCCCATTTTGTGTTCATAGGGAGGCTGCAGGAATGTACGGATTACTTTCTCACCCTCAGCGATGCAGACGTGCATGACCGCAGGGAGAGCCCCTCCATGAACGAGAAATATATCATCGACGCAAGAAAGTTTGGCGTCAGGCGCAATCGGCAGCGCGTTCTTATACGGCTCGAAGAGGTCATCAGTCTGTCTCTCCTGGAAGATGTTATAGAGTATTAATTGAACGTCTCGGAATTTCTACAGCTTATTCAGAACAAGGGGGTTTTTTGAGGTCTGAATTTCTGCCTCACACATGGAATAATGGAATAATGGAATATTGGAATGTTGATTTTAGTAAGGAATACTCCCATTTTTGAGCTTTTTTGACTTCAATATAAAGAACGATTTCCCAATAGCCCATTTTTCCATCTCACCAGAACCCATTATTCCAGTTCAGCCGTCGTAGCCATTGGCTACTATGGCGAAGTCGGCTGTTCCATCATTCCAACATTCCAATTGGGGCGAAGCCCCAAGTTCAAAGTATTTGATGCGGAATCGTCACTGAACAAATTCGGTGCGTGAAGATTATTCATCCATAATGCGATGACAAAAGATTGGAGATAACAATGGGGAAAACAAAACTTGTTATTATCGGCGGAGTGGCAGGAGGTGCCACTGCGGCGGCTCGGGCAAGAAGGCTGGACGAACAGGCAGAAATAGTCCTTTTTGAGAGGGGAGAATACATCTCCTTTGCCAATTGTGGATTGCCCTACTACATCGGGGAGGTGATCAAAGAAAGGGACGCCCTTTTTGTCACCACACCGAAAAAATTTAAGGAACGATACAATATCGATATAAGGAATAGGGCCGAGGTGACGGCCCTGGACAGAAAGAGCAAAAAAGTGGAAGTAAAGGACCTCAACACCGGCGAGACCTACTGGGAGAGCTATGACAAGGTCATCCTCTCACCGGGGGCGGAGCCGCTCAGGCCCCCGCTTGAAGGAATAGATCTGGAAAACATTTTCAGCATCAGAAACATTCCTGATACGGATCGAATCAAGGCCCATGTGGACAGCGAGGGGGCCCGATCCGCCGTTATCGTGGGCGGCGGCTATATCGGCATTGAAATGGCGGAAAACCTGGCTTCCCGGGGTGTAAAGACAACGGTCATCGAGATGCTCGATCAGATTATGATGCCCCTGGACCCGGAAATGGCTGCCATGGTTCAGGCACACCTCACGGAAAACGGGGTCACCTGTGAATTGGAGAAAGGGGTAACCTCCTTTTCCAAAAATGGGGATGGCATCGTGGTCTCAACCGACGCTGGGGATAATATTGAATGCGATCTCGTCATCCTGTCTGTCGGAATAAGGCCCGAGAACCACCTCGCCAAACAGGCGGGCCTTGAAATCAGTGAAAGGGGAGGAATCAGGGTAGACGGAACCATGAGGACTTCTGATCCGGATATTTATGCGGTGGGAGATGCCGTGGAGGTGAGGGATTTTATTACCGGAATGCCCACCATGACCCCCCTGGCCGGGCCTGCCAACAAACAAGGGCGCATTGCAGCGGACAATGTCATGGGGCGGAAATCTCTTTTCCGGGGAACCCTTGGTACGGCAGTGCTCAAGGTTTTTGAATTGACCGTTACTGTCACAGGGGCCAATGAAAAGACCCTGAAAGCGAATCAAATACCATATCTTAAAAGCTATACCCACTCGGTTTCCCATGCCAGCTATTATCCAGGGGCCAAGAACATGTCCATCAAGCTTCTCTTCTCCCCCGGAACCGGCAAGATACTGGGGGCCCAGATTATCGGGATGGATGGGGTGGACAAACGGATCGATGTCCTGGCCACTGCCATTCACGGGGATATGACGGTACATGATCTTGAGGAACTGGAGTTGGCATACGCCCCTCCCTATTCATCTGCCAAGGACCCGGTGAACGTCGCGGGTTTTGTGGCTGCCAATATCCTGAAGGGAGATGTAATAACCACATTTTGGAACGATCTCCCGAGCGGGGATGGGGACAAGACAGTCATTGTCGATTTGAGGAATAAAGAAGAGATTGAAAAATTCGGCATGATTGATGGCGCCGCAAATATACCCCTTCCTGAATTGCGCAGCAGACTGGGAGAACTCGATCCTGAGAAGCTCTATATCCCCTATTGCAGGGTGGGTATGCGTTCCTATCTGGGCTACAGGATTCTCAGCCAAAACGGGTTCAGGGTAAAAAACCTGAGCGGTGGGTACATGACATACCTTGGGGCGCATGCAAGGTCCGTAAAGGGCATGTAAAGGGCCTCAGGACCAGACACCGTCTATTGATGCACCGCATTTAAAACAGCACCCATCCTGGAGCTGGTTCTTTCGGATTGCATACCCGATACGCTCTATGAGGAGTTCATTGCATTCGTAGCAATAGGTGCTTTCTCCACCCTCACCGGGGATATTTCCGGTGTAGACATAACGCAAACCCGCCTCCAGGCCAATCTGTCTTGCTTTGAGCAGGGTGTCCACAGGCGTATGGGGCCTGTCCAGCATCTTATAGGTAGGGTGAAAGGCTGAAACATGCCAGGGGATACCTGCGCCGATTTCTTTTATGAAGTTGGCAATATCCCGGAGCTCAGTGTCGGAATCGTTCAGGCCCGGGATCACCAGTGTGGTCACCTCCACCCACACGCCGGACTCCTTCATGAGTGCAATGGTATCCAGCACCGGCTGGAGCCGTGCCTTGCAGATCTTTCGGTAGAAATCGTCGGAAAAACTCTTGAGATCGATATTGTTGCCGTCAAGAACTCCTGCCATGGTTTTTGCCGATGTTTCTGTCATGTATCCATTGGAGACGAAAATATTTCGAATACCGTTCTCTCTGGCCAGGACGGCGGTATCATAGGCAAATTCTGCAAAAATAGTAGGTTCAATATAGGTGTAGGAAATGGAGGTCGAGTTGGCTTCCCGGACCTGCCCAACTATCGCCTCTGCCGTGAACTCCTGCCCCGGTACTTCAAGGTCATGGAACCGGGGGTACTGGGAAATCTCATAGTTCTGACAGTGTCGGCACTGGAGATTGCATCCCACTGTGGCTATTGAAAAGGAACGGGTACCCGGCAGAAAATGAAATAAAGGTTTTTTCTCAATGGGGTCATTACTCTGGGAGACAATCTTCCCATATACAAGTGAGAAGAGACGGCCCCCTTCATTTACCCGCACCAGGCAAATCCCCCGTTTTTCAGGTTCAATAAGACACTCGTGGGCACAGAGATGGCATTGCACTTTTTGATCTTCAAGTTTTTCATAGAATCTGGCCTCTTCCATGGTATTTGTCTCCTGCGTCCAAGGCTCAAAATGAACCCGAAGGGATTTGAGTGAGGACAACGACCCCTTTACTTCTTCTTTTTCTGTTTGTCTTTTGGCTTTTTATCTTTTTCCCGCTGATTTGCCTTATGTTCATAGTTTTTCTTTTTATTCATGTTTTTCTGTTGTTGTCTTTCCGGTACATGTTTGCTTTTTTTAAGATCCCGTTCTTTGGGCTTATGAAGCTTGTTTTTTTCGGGTGAGGGCCTTTTCTCCAGGTCCTTTTTCTTGGGTCTTTTTTCCTGTTTTTCCAGCTTGATTTTTTTCCATTTCCTACTGGCCTGTTCCTGGGCTTTTACCCTCTTTTTCATGATCTGAGGCAGGTCGCGCCGTTGTTTCAGGGCCTTCTTTCGCAGCCTGTCCAGTTTTTTCTGGTGGGCAAGCATCCTCCTACTGAATCCAAAGGGCGCCTTGGGCCGTTTCCCTTTTTTAACGGATGTCTGAAACCCCTTGTTAAGAACGACTTCAGATTCCTTGATTAACCTGCCTTCCCTGTCCAGACCTCCGACAGTGACCTCCCCATCGAAGACCCCGACTTCGGTGAGTTGGGAATCAGTGGTTTCTACAATAAACTCGGTTCCCCGGACGCCTGCAACAAGGGTTGGTGTGGAGATTCGAAATCTGGAATTTTTGCTGGTGAACTTGGTGACGTTGGATAAAACACGACCAAACCAGAGAAATAAAGAGGAGGTGATGCTCCTGGTCTGATAATCGGCTGCCAACTCTCTTATGGTAATCTCTGAATTTTCTTCCAGCTTTACCATGGAGCCGTCGTCCATAAGGATTTCAACCTGGCTATCTTTGCCCGTTTTTATCCTGTCCCCTTCTTCCAGGGGAATGTTCACTTCAACAGGAAGCCATATTTCTTCGTCCTGCTTTTGAATGCTGACCTCTCCCTCGAACGCCACCAAGGTGGCGGAATAGGGGTCATCTTCTTCGACCCCCTGCGCGAAACCTGAAGGGATGATGAAGGAGATGACAACAAACAAAGATAAGGTCCAGCGTGCTGAAATATGTCTGATTCCTGAAAGCAGTATGTTCAGTCCCATAGAGTATTCCCTTTCGCTGTGTACCAGTTCCTTAAAACAAGTATATCATTCCTGGGGGTCGTTGCCAATGTCACCGAACCTCCTTTCCCATGCCACCCGAACAAATCCCTTTGATAGCGAAGCATCTCCCGTTGTAGGGTCATGAGCGGTGCGGTTCCGTGTTGCCCAATGAAGGCGACAGTGGCTAACGTCCTCTTTGATATGGTCAAAGGCAATTTCCCTGTGATACACTCGTGTCTATTGCTAGTACCGGGTTGGTTTCTGTGCCTGGAGGCTGAGGATGGGTGACACGCAGAAGACGAAAAAACAATTGCTTGAGGAACTGGATCTGATGCGAGACAAGCTCGCAGAGATGGAATCCCAGGGCCCGGTGGCGGGCAACCGGGAAGAAAAAGAACGCTATTTCATTCAAGATATCCGGCTTTTGTCCAGCGCAGCCATGGCATTGGTCGAGCTCGCTCCGGAGGAAAATATCTACGAGCTCATTGGGATTCATTTGCAACAGTTGGCCGGGGATTCCGTGACCGTGGTGAATTCATTTGACAGGGACTCACGCTCCCTTCGGGTGGAGGCTATGATAGGCCTTGGGGAACATCACAAAACCATCCTGAAGATGCTGGGAAGTCACCCGGTAG
>JAFDIX010000133.1 GCA_019307805.1 Deltaproteobacteria bacterium
AAGATATTCCTCCCAAGGTTTCGATTGATGAAGCCGTGGAGATGGGTAAAAAGTTCGGCACGGAAGAGTCCGGAGCCTTTATCAACGGCATTCTGGATAAGATATATGATACCACGAAGGGAGATCTGTCTCCCGAGAAAAGCAGACCACAGAATAGTGTGAGGTGAAGTGAGACAATGAGATACAATCCTCAAAAACTGGAAAAGAAGTGGCAGACCTACTGGGAAGAGGAGGGTTTGTTCAGGGTTGATGAGAATCCGGACAAGGAAAAGTATTACCTTTTGGAAATGTTCCCCTATCCTTCAGGCAAGATCCATATGGGCCATGCACGGAACTACACTATCGGGGATGTTGTCGCGAGATACAAAAAGATGTGTGGCAAGAATGTGCTGCATCCCATGGGGTGGGACGCATTCGGCCTTCCCGCCGAGAACGCTGCCATTGAAAACGAAACCCATCCCGCCAAATGGACCCACACAAACATAGAAACCATGAAGGCCCAACTCAAAAGAATGGGTTTCAGTTATGACTGGAACCGGGAGTTGGCGACCTGCGATCCTGAATACTACCATTGGGAGCAGCTCATCTTTTTGAAGATGTACGAGAAGGGGCTGGCCTATAAAAAACGGACCTATGTGAACTGGTGTGAAAACTGTCAGACCGTTCTGGCAAAAGAGCAGGTGGAGAACGGATGCTGCTGGAGACACACGGAGCAGGAAGTCAAAATCAAGGAGATGGACTCCTGGTTTTTCAAGATCACTGACTATGCCGAAGAGATACTCGATCATTGTGAACATTTGCCCGGTTGGCCCGATCGGGTGCTGACCATGCAAAAAAACTGGATCGGCAAAAGCCACGGCGCCATCATTCGCTTCCCCATGGCGGGATCCGAGGAAGTGATAGAGGTCTACACCACCAGGCAGGACACCCTCTATGGCGCTACCTTTATGTGCTTCGCCCCGGAGCACCCCATGCTTAGGGAGATCATCCGGGGGCAGCCCCAGGAGAAGGAAGTGTTGGCCTTTATTGAGGAAATCCTCAAAGTGGACAATTATATCAGGACCGCTGATTTTACCGTCAAGGAGGGGGTCTTCACCGGGCGGTACTGTCTGAATCCCGCGACAGAAGAGGAAATTCCCATCTATGTGGCCAATTTTGTCCTTTTTGACTACGGTACCGGCGCCATAATGGCTGTACCTACACATGATCAGAGGGATTTTGAGTTTGCAAAAAAATATGATCTCCCCCTTCGGGTTGTCATCATGCCACCGGATGATGAGATTACTGAAGAGAGCATGACAGAAGCCTATGAGGGCAGCGGGTATCTCGTAAACTCAGGCCCTTTTAACGGGGAACCCAACCTGGAGGCCCTGGACAGAATTGCAGAATACCTGGAGTCCAAGGAAAAGGGGTATAAGACCGTCAACTTCAAGCTGAGGGACTGGAACATCTCAAGGCAGAGATACTGGGGCGCGCCCATTCCGGTCATCTACTGTGACCAATGTGGGACGGTCCCGGTCCCTGAAAAGGACCTTCCCGTCAAACTTCCCCTGGAACTCGAGATGAGGGAGAACGGGGGGTCACCGCTCCCCTTTGAGCCCAGTTTCTATGAGACGTCCTGTCCCACCTGCAGTGGTCATGCGAGAAGGGAAACCGATACCATGGATACCTTTGTGGAATCCTCCTGGTATTTTGACAGGTACGCCTGTCCTGATTATGACAAAGGCCCGGTAGACCCCCGGAGGGTGGATTACTGGATGCCCGTGGACCAGTATATCGGAGGCATTGAACATGCCATTTTGCACCTTCTTTACTCCCGCTTCTATACACGGGTTTTGCGGGATTTTGGTTACCTGAAGGTGAGTGAACCATTCACCAATCTGCTTACCCAGGGCATGGTCTGCAAAGAGACGCAGGAATGCCCCAATCACAGATTTCTTTACCCGGAAGAAGTGAGTGGTGATAATCTGTGTGTCCACTGCCAGTCCGATGTGATCACCGGCAACACCGTCAAAATGTCCAAATCAAAGAAAAATGTGGTGGACCCCGAGGCCTTGATCAATCGCTATGGTGCTGATACGGTGCGAATGTTCTGTCTCTTCGCGTCACCGCCGGAAAGGGATTTGGAATGGAGTGATCAGGGTGTTGAAGGATCATTCAGGTTTTTAAATCGTGTCTGGCGGCTTGTCGATGAGAATCTTGAAGCAATGATTAGTGTATCGGCCTATGGGGGGAGGGAATCCCTGACGAACCCTCTGCAAGAGATCCATCGCAAGACCCATCAGACCATTAAAAAAGTGACCAATGATATCGAGGACCGCTTTCATTTCAATACGGCCATCAGCGCCGTTATGGAACTGGTCAACGAGGTCAACAGGTATCTGGGCAGCCAGGCGGAAAGATCGGCCCTGGCCTGGTCCGTTATTCGGGAGGCCGTTGAGACGACCGTGATCATGCTCTCTCCTGTTGTGCCCCACATAAGTGAAGAACTGTGGAACAGGCTCGGCCACCATACCACCCTTCTCAAGGTCCCGTGGCCCGCATTTCGCCCCGAGGCCCTGGAGGCGGAGAAACGGTTGGTTGTTGTGCAGGTGAACGGCAAGGTGAGGAGCAGGATAGAGGTGCCGGCCTCACTGAATGACGAGGAGATAGAGGCCGAGGCACTCAAAGATGATAAGGTGCAGCGACATATTGGCGGCAAAACGATCCGGAAAGTGATCGTGGTCCAGCAGAAACTGGTCAATGTGGTCATTTGATAATGTGGTGTTCTTTCAGGTGTTGAAATGATTCGTTTGGGGCACTCTTCACTGGTTCTTTTATGTGGTATGATGGTTTTGTTTTCCGGAAGTGCCTTCTGGGGTTGCGGTTATCAACTTGCCGCGGATGGCAAGCCCCAGGGGATACAGATTGAAAGCATCGCCATTCCTCTTATGACGAGTACTTCTTCACAGGAGGGATTTGAGGCGATCTTTACAAAGGTTATCAGGGAAGAATTTATCTCCCAGGCCCATGTGCCCCTCGTGCCCCAGGACAGGGCCCAGGCCGTGCTGAACGGTAAAATAACCCATATTTTCACAGATCCCCTGGCCTACGACACCCAGGAACAGGTCGTAGGCGGCATCCCCTCTGTATACAGACAGACAAACAGGCGGCGCCTCAGACTCACATTGGATGTCAAGATGACGGATCGCAAAAGCGGCAAGGTGATATGGTATGAGCCCGCCATGTGGGAACAGGCCTTTTTCGATGTGACAACGGATCCTCTTCAGAACCAATATAATCAGGATCAGGCCCTTCGGCAGATAGCCCGGAAACTGGCCTTCAGGATATATCTCAAAACTATAGAAAGGTTTTGATGCCCGCGGAATTGCACCCAGAGGATGTGCTCAAATCACTCGAAAAGGGGCAGCTTGCCCCTTTTTATCTTTTCTACGGGCCCGGAGAATTTAGACTGGAGAAAACCCTTGGAATGATCAGGGAAGGGTTCATCCCGGAGGCTGCCAGGGATCTCAATCTGGAACTTTTCTACGGCGGAGAGGTGCGTTCCTCTGAAATTATTAATCATGCTCTATCTCTCCCATTTCTGGCCCGGAACCGTCTGATTATTGTGAGAAGGACTGAGAATTTCACAGTCGATGAACTGGCGAATTTTGTTTCCTATCTCGATAATCCTTCAGAAACGACCTGCATCATCTTTATCTCCGGCAAAACAGATTTCAAGAAAAAATTTTACAAAAGCTTCCGATCCTCGGGCAGGGCCGTGAATTTTGGAAAACTGAGAGAGAATCAGGTGACCCCCTGGATTAAGAGAATGGCCGGGGAACTGGGACTAAAAATAGACGGACAGGCCTGTGTGTATCTTCAACACGTTGTGGGCAACAATCTCGGGGAACTTTACGCAGAGCTGGAGAAAATGCAAATCCGGTTCGGAAAAAATACCCTGGGGATTGAGGAAGTGAAGGAACTGGTCATCCATAGCCGTGTCTACACTATATTTGAACTCATGAATGTGGTATCTGAGAAGAAGTCCGACCGGGCTCTTCCAATCCTTAACAGATTTCTGGAGGAAGAGGACAGCAGGGGGGGGCCCTTGAAGGTCCTTGGTATGCTCAACAGGCAGGTGCGGCTCCTGTGGCTTGCAAAAGGAATCGCCGGCAAGGGGGGCCGGGCAGGGGATGTTGCAAAGGCTCTTGGAATTCCCCCCTTCTCGGCCCGTGACTTTGTGAAGCTGTCAGAACACTGGTCACCGGGGGAATTAGAGCGAGGTCTCCAGCTTCTTTACCAGGCCGATGGATTGTTGAAATCAGGCTCGCGCCCGGGACCGGTAATGGAGAATCTCATCATATCTCTATGTGCTTGAAGCGGGTTATGAGGATGTGACCTGATTCACCTGGCGTGCAAGACGGGAAATTCTTCGAGCAGCATTTTTTTTGTGGATGACACCCTTGCATGCGGCCTTCTGGAGGGAGGCGGTAGCCTCTACCAACTTTTCCCCGGCCTTTTCCTGAGAGGCTTCCTCCACGGCAGTCCGTACTTCCTTGACTGCGTGTTTGGCCCTGGTTTTGTACCCCAAGTTTCTGATTCTTCTCACTTTGCTTTGTCGAGCCCTTTTCAGGGCAGATTTATGATTTGCCAAACCCTTTTGACCTCCTCGGTGTTTTATTCATACATGAAACCCTATCTTTTAAGAAAAACAGGTCATTTTGTCAAGAGAAAAGCATCATAAAGAAAATGTAAGCCAGGCCGCCGGGACCGTCGGGTTCTATACGTTCCTGAGCCGAATTCTGGGCCTGGTGCGGGACATGGTGATTGCCAAATATTTCGGCTCCGGACCTGCAGCGGATGCCTTTTTCGTGGCCTTTCGCATCCCCAATCTGCTCAGGCGGCTTTTTGCAGAAGGTTCCCTCACAATCGCCTTTATCCCTGTCTTTGGTGAGTATCTTGTCAAAAAAACCCGGGAAGACGCTTTTCAGGTCGCCAGGGTCGTATTGACCCTTCTCTCCCTTTTGCTTGCACTGGTAACTGCCCTGGGAATTCTTCTGGCCCCCTGGATCGTCAGGCTTCAGGCCTTTGGGTTTGGCGGATCAGGCTTCAAATACGATCTGACAGTGCTGCTCACCCGTATCACCTTTCCCTATATTTTTCTCATCAGCCTGGTCGCTCTT
Source organism: Deltaproteobacteria bacterium (assembly GCA_019307805.1). Lineage (GTDB taxonomy): Bacteria > Desulfobacterota > DSM-4660 > Desulfatiglandales > HGW-15 > JAFDIX01. The sequence continues at coordinate 5,166 of JAFDIX010000133.1, forward strand.
TTTATGGGAATGCTCAATTCACTCCGTCATTTTGCCGCACCGGCCGCGGCGCCCATTTTTCTCAATGTGGGTATCATTGCTTCCACACTGTGGATTTCTCCTCACCTCTCAGAGCCTATCGTGGCAGTGGCTGTCGGCGTCATTGTCGGGGGAATTCTTCAAGTCGCCCTTCAGATTCCATGGGTCCTCGAGAAGGGCCTCTCCCTGGCTCCCTGCTGGATGCCCAGGCACCCCGCTGTGAAACGCATCGGTTTGCTCATGCTGCCGGCTATTTTTGGATCGGCCATTTACCAGTTCAATCAATTCATCGGAACGCTCCTGGCCTCCTTTCTTCCGGATGGAAGTATCTCCTGGTTGTACTATGCCGACCGCCTTGTGCAGTTTCCCCTGGGTGTATTTGCTATTGCCATCAGCACGGCTGCGCTTCCTTCACTCTCCAGGCAGGCTGCGCAAAAGGACCTGGTCGGTTTTGGTGAAACACTGAACCACGCCATGCGGCTCGTCTTTTTCATTGCCATTCCCGCCATGGTTGGATTGATTGTCCTCAGAAGGCCCATCATAGAGCTCCTGTTTGAACGCGGGGCCTTTGATGCACTCTCAACCACAATGACTTCCAGCGCCCTTCTTTTCTATGCCCTGGGGCTCTGGGCTTTCTCAGGGATTCGGGTGATGGTGTCAGGGTTTTATGCCCTGCAGGATACAAAGACTCCGGTCAAAATTGCCGCCGTTGCCCTGATAGCCAATCTTGGTTTGAGCCTCCTGCTTATGGGGCCCCTCAAGCACGGGGGGCTTGCCCTGGCCCTCTCCTTCGCGTCGACTGTTCAATTCGCGCTTCTGGTATTATTCCTCAAAACCCGGGTTCAGATCCTGGATTTGCACGGAATCTTCAAATCGGCAGCCAAATGCCTTGTGGCATCCATATGCATGGGGGCCGGTATATACCTGGTCCATGGCAAATGGATGGTGTCCGGCGTGGAAATGGCCCTCTGGGGCAATATCGTGAATCTCACTGGCCTGGTCCTGCTGGGAATAATCCTTTATTTTATGGGGATGGCCATTTTGGGTCCGGGGGAACTCAAATCCCTTATGGGGTCTTTGAAACGGGGTAGAGGAAGAAAAACCCAGTAAAGCCCTGTTCAAGACCGGCGATTGTAAGAAACTTAACGTAAGGGCTTGTGGCGAAGCGATGCTGGATACTGGATGCTGGATGCCGGCCCGGGCTGCCATCTTTGGTAGTTATAAAGGACTTGGAGCCACATCGGATCAAGACATCATCAGTGGTGGATTTGAGGGTAAAAAGCAATTCTTCATTCCATCCAGTATCCAGGGACCAGTATCCAGTATCTTTTCATTGTTATATCCGTATCTGGGGCACTAGAATGGCTTTGGGAGATTCTGATCTATGAATGGGACAGATGGTACATCTCATCCCCTGGATGACAGGAAGGCGGTCTTTGGCTGGACCATGTATGATTGGGCCAATTCAGCCTTTGCTACCGCTGTCATGGCAGGCTTTTTCCCTGTTTTTTTCAAGGAATTCTGGAGTGCCGGCGCGGATATCAATGTGAGTACCGCGAGGCTGGGGCTGGCCAATTCCATGGCCAGCATCATGGTCGCCCTGTTGGCTCCTGTCTTGGGAGCCATTGCCGACAAGGGATCGACCAAAAAAAAATTCCTGATGTTTTTCGCCTATATGGGGGTTGTCATGACGGCATCCCTCTATCTGGTTTCCAAAGGCAACTGGCCCCTGGCCATCATTCTCTACGCCTTTGCAACCATAGGATTCTCCGGAGCAAATGTCTTCTATGACGCCCTGATCACAGTTGTCTCCTCGAATAGAAGAATGGATTTTGTTTCAACCCTGGGTTTTTCCCTTGGATATCTTGGAGGAGGCCTTCTCTTTGCCGTCAATGTGTGGATGGCACTCAGTCCGGCTACATTCGGGTTCAACAATGGAGGAGAGGCGGTAAGGTTTTCATTCCTCACCGTGGCGGTATGGTGGGCCCTGTTTTCTCTCCCTGTGTTTTTCCTTGTGAAGGAGCCGAGAAGTGAACAGAGGCAGCCCGATCTGCGTCCGGTGCGTGACGGACTCCTTGCACTCATGAGGACCATTCGAGAGATTCGTCACCTGAGGAGAACGCTTTTTCTGTTTCTCGCCGCCTACTGGCTTTATATGGACGGCGTACACACCATCATTAGAATGGCGGTAGATTATGGCATCTCCATTGGCTTTGACTCAAAGTCCCTGATCGTC
>JAFDIX010000719.1 GCA_019307805.1 Deltaproteobacteria bacterium
TAAAGAGCCGCAGCGGGCCAGAAAAAAACCTGGGGGTTCACAAATCCCCGCCTTGTCTTGTGTTTTCGAATATCGGCAATACACTCAAGAACCCTGTTAAACCCCTCCTCCAAAAGACCCGGGGCCAGGTCACCCGGAATATCCACATTCAGGTCCTGATCCCGGTCCCATACAAAGGGGGCAATACAACCTCCCATGACATCAGGCGATGCTCCCTGGAAAGCCCCCTTTCGAATGGCCTCGGCAATGATCAAGGGGTGATCCAGTCTCAGTTTTGAGGCCCAGTACCCATCCGGGGTCAATTGATCCTTGTCATCCACAAAACCGGCATCTTTGAGGAACCTGAGGTGCCTCTTGAAGCTCACCCACAAACCTCCCGCCGTACTTTCCAACTGAAAAGCAAGTTTCCGCAGATCCTCCAAGATCTTTTGAAGTTCCCGGTTCCGCCGGGTGTGGCAGTCTTTGTAATGTTCGCATCCCTCACAGGGAAGTTCTTTCAACCGCCTTTCCGCGGCCTTCAAGCCCGCTGCACCCTTTTCTTCTTCCGGAGGCTCCATCCGAAGGATCTGCAGACTTTCCCTCCTGACCCCCTTGAAGAGATTATCCAGTCTCTCCAAAGAATAGTCTTCGGGAAGTTCCATCCGATAGTCGAAAAGGTCTTTAATCTGCTTGATATCGATCCTTTTTAACCGAAGCCGCTTCTTTCCGGCGGGAATGGCTTTTTTGATATCACAGGCCGAGCAAATGAGCCTTCCCTTTTCCATGGTGGTTTGAAAAACCACGTAGATGTGCCTGTTTTTGTGAAGAAAGAGGCGTCCCCGCCTCAGATATTCCTTGTATGCATTGAGCGAGTTTCTCTCTCGAATCTCTTTGGTCAGTTGTCGGGTTTCTTTTCCTATCTCCGCCCTCTTCTGGATGTTCTCCAACACCTCATAGGGATCGCCTGTATCACAATTTCCCCCTGGAATAGCCCTCTTGAGAATCCCTACCATCTCGTCCCACCGGTTATTGACACTAACCTTAGAGGCCGTCTCCTGAAAGGAGGAAAAGGACCGTTCCAGGAGGTCTTTCACCTCCCCAGGCCTGTGGGACAGGAGCAGATTCAGGGTCATGGAGAAGTTGATGTGAATCTGGCTCATGATGGGTTCAGGAGGTGAATCCTTCAACTCATAGATGAGTTGCGGGTCCTGATAGATCCCCGGAATAATGAGGGCGAAACCAATATTGTCCTTCCCTCGTCTCCCTGCCCTTCCGGTCATCTGGTGGAGATCCGTAGCCGTCAAATCCCTGAACTCATGGCCGTCGTACCTATCGCTCTGGACCAGGACCACCGTGCGGGCAGGAAAATTGACCCCCGCGGCCACTGTGGATGTAGCAAAAATGGCGTCCAGATAGCCCTTGTTCATCATCCTCTCGATCAAAACCTTCCAATAGGGCAACTGCCCTGCGTGATGGGAGCCCACCATGGATTGGCGCAGGGAGTCCACCTGGCGATTTTCTCGAAGATGGGGGTATTTGCGCAAAAAGGAGGCAAGATCACCTTCAAAGCGCCCCCTTACTTCGGGAGATTTTTCTATTGGGAAGCAGGAAGCGATAGCTGAGTCGCAGTCCATTCGTGACTTGAGAAAAAAGATGGCAGGCAAAAGATCAAACTTTCGAAGAATGCGAACGATCTCCCCAAAAGGGATCTTTCCGGAGCCCATTCTCCTGCCTTTGGTAGGATGGGATGCAATGAATTTCTTCACCCTGGGAAGGAGACCCTTTCTCCCTGCGAGGGGGGAAATAAGGCCGTCTGGAAAGAGAAAGAGGTTCTCCAGGGAGACGGGCCTCTCATGGGAACGGACCACCCGGGTTTGGGTCCCCCGGTTTTTCTGTAACCAGGATGCAATCTCCTTGGCGTTGGATATGGTCGCAGAAAGTAACAGGAGTCGCACCCTGTCCGGCAGATAAATAAGGACCTCTTCCCATACGACGCCCCTCTCAGGATCACTCAGGTAATGGGCCTCATCCAGAATCACCAGATCAGCCCCGATGCGGGTTCCTTTGTGCATGGCGTCATAGAGCTGATTTCGGAGTATTTCTGTGGTGCCCACAATAATAGGGGCGTCTGGATTCTCCTTTCGATCCCCTGTCAGTATGCCACATTGCCCGGGGCCGAAATCACGACGGAATTCCTGGTAAATGGAATTGGACAGTGCCTTGAGGGGGGACGCATACCAGACACTTTGTCCCTTTGAAAGATATCCGGAGATTGCCTGGGAGGCGATCCAGGTCTTGCCCGCCCCCGTGGGGGCACTGACAAGCACATCACAATCCTGGAGCTTTTCGATTGCCTCCAGCTGGAATGGATCCGGGATAAAGGGAGAAGGCTTAGGAATACCGATTCGGCTGAAGATCGGTTTAAGAAGGGGATCCATCCTCGGTTTCTCATAAAAGCTTTTCCCGGGGCGACCTCGCCTTTTATTCCCATAGGAGCCTGATCTGCGGCGTGTACGTTGAAAGTGTTTTCTGCCTGGCATGGGCTGTTATCTGG
>JAFDIX010000720.1 GCA_019307805.1 Deltaproteobacteria bacterium
GGGTTACGGTATCATCATGATCGACGTTCCCCGACTGTCCACCGTTGTAGCTGATTTTCTTAGTGCGGCAAGGGAACATATAGTCGGCCAAACTAAGTAAGCCTGGGTGACCCCGGTGTAACAAACTGTCAAGAACCAAGCCCTACCTGTTCATAACGCCCACCGCCTTCATCCATACCTTTTCCCCGACTGGAGAGGGTATTATCTTTTTGATGTAACCTCCTTTCCACCCGGCAGAGGCTAAGGGGAGACAAATCTACAAACTTCCAAACTTTACAGTTAGATATCAGCTATTAGCCTCTGGATGAACCTTCCGTTCAATATCCGATTTACTCACGTTTATCCGCTGATCAAGCTTTACACAAGGTCCTTCATGTATGTATTGGCCGATTCATTGTACTTATCTTTCGCTAGTTTTTTGTACCTTTTTTAAATATTAAAAGTGGGGTAAAAGTGTGCGAAAATACCCCCAAAGTGGGGAATAGAAATAAGAATCATCCAAAAGATATTAGCGAAAGGGCAGTATCAGGGTGTTTTCGTTCTATCTTATTTAATCAATAAAATCAACTAGTTGAAGAAAGTTCTGGTCAAATGCCTCCAGATGAAGTATATAAGAAGCCATATCACAATTCATCCCGGGGTAACAGTCATGAACCTATCGGAAGTCCTTGTTCGGCCCGTCCGTCAATTTGAAGAGCAGCGTTTTCAAAAACTGATGCAGGAGCATCATTATTTGGGCGCTCTGCCCAAGATTAGCGAAACCCTATGGTATGTTGCTACCTTTGCTGATCAATGGGTTGCGCTTCTGAGTTTTTCAGCTGCAGCCTTAAAGTGTTCGGCACGGGATAGCTGGATCGGATGGGATTTTCGCCATCAGTACGATCGGTTAAAACTGCTGACCAACAACAGCCGTTTTCTGATCCTGCCAGACTGGCATTTTCCGAACTTAGCCTCCCGCATTCTCTCTTTGTGCCAAAAGAGACTTCCATCTGATTGGCAGGCGGTTTTCGGCCATCTAGTTGTGCTGCTCGAGACCTTTGTGGACCCGCAACGGTTCCAGGGAACCATCTACAAAGCGGCCAACTGGATATATGTGGGCGACACCAAGGGCTTTCATCGGACCCGTCAAGGCTACAGCGCCACGGCACAGTCACCGAAAATGGTTTTTGTCAAACCGTTAACCTCCGATGCGCAAGCACTGTTATCCCGGCCTATCCTTGAACCAGCTTATCATACAGGAGGTACAAAAATCATGCTCGGTGCACAACAGATGCAATCCTTGCCCAACTTTTTTGCCGATATTCCTGATCCGCGCCGTGCCCAAGGACGACGCCATCGACTGTCCACTGTCTTAGCCATTGCCGCCGGCGCAACCCTGTGTGGAATGCGCGGCTACCTGGCCATCTCGGATTGGGCCAAAGGCCTTGGACAAAAGGCCCGGGAGCGTTTCGGATGCCGATACCAAAACAAACGCTACATCGTACCGAGCCTGTCCATCATCCGTGATGTATTGATCCGTATTGATCCCGTGCATCTCGACCATGCACTACAGCGTTGGAATCAAGCCTATGGTCAGCAGGACGAAAGTCTGGCCATTGACGGGAAAACGATGTGCAACGCCATCGACGATCAAGGCTATCAAACTCACATCATGAGTGCAATCGGTCATCAGAGCAAGACCTGCTACTCCCAAAAAAAGTAGGTTCTCTCCCTGTAAAGAATAGTGGAGAAGTCAAACGTACCAACGAAATCAAGACCGCCATCCCTCTCCTTGATGCCATCGATATCCAAGGAAGGGATATTACCGCCGATGCCCTGTTGACCCAGCGCAAAATCGCCCATTACCTGGTCGAGGAACGTAATGCCCATTATCACTTCACCGTCAAAGGCAACCAATCCAGTCTCCTCGAAGACATTACGTTCTACTTCCAAGACCGAAAAGAACCGGAATTCATTGATGCTACCCCCCCTGAACATGGGCGGATCGAAACCCGTAAAATCTGGACCACATCCGAACTCAACGACTACCTCAACTTCCCCCACGTTGGGCAAGCTTTCGTAATAGAACGGCACACCATAGAAAAAAAGACCGGGAAAGAATCCACTGAAATCGCCTATGGCATCACCAGTCGCACCCCTGACCAAGCCGATGCCCAATGTCTTCTTACCATCAACCGCGGTCATTGGAGCATCGAGAACAGCTGCCACTATATCATCGATTGGAATTTTGATGAAGATCGTAGCCGCATACGCACTGGCCACGGTCCAGAGAACATCACCCGACTTCGGCGTTTTGCAATTGGCATCATCAAATCCAAAAAATTCCGAAGCGTTCCCCAAAAAATGAGGCAACTCTCTCAAAATATCCGCATGGTTTTCGACTACCTGCGTATGACCAAAAACTCGTGCGCCTCTGCCAATCCCTCAAATTGAAGAGAACAAATTTACCGTGCCCAGCCAGGTAGTGGCGAAGGGTGTAGCGGTAGTGCAACTGGGTATCCGGTGACGGTGCTCGGGGAGGAAGCCGCCCCGT
>JAFDIX010000721.1 GCA_019307805.1 Deltaproteobacteria bacterium
CCGTAAAAGATCTCGACATTCTTCATATCCTATATTATTCATTCGAGAAAAAACATTTCCGGGGTATAGTGATGGCCTGTTAAATGCCTTTGCCCCCTGAAGAGGCATGACGTGCTTTTCGAAGGATTATTTATGCCCCTATCAGAAAAAAAACCCCCCTGGCTGAAACGCAGGCTTCCCGCTACCGGCCGAAGCGGGATGGTAATGAATGCCCTCAAGTCGAGAGCACTGCATACGGTCTGTGAAGAAGCCCGCTGTCCGAACCAGATGGAGTGCTACGGCCAGGGGACAGCCACTTTTCTCCTTTTGGGGCCCGGTTGTACCAGGGACTGTTCATTTTGTGCCGTAGACAAGTCCAGGGTCCATCCGGTGGATGAAAATGAGCCCACCCACATTGCCGAAGCCGTTGCGCAGATGTCTCTTCGGTACTGTGTGCTCACCATGGTCACCCGGGATGATCTTCCGGACGGAGGTGCAGGACATGTGGCCCGTACCCTTAATGCCATTCGGGGAAAAAATCCGGGAATAATTGTAGAAGCCCTCATTTCCGATCTCAAGGGCGATTGGGATGCCCTGGGGACGGTGCTGGCTGCAAGACCTGATGTGCTCAACCACAACCTTGAGACCGTGCCGAGGCTCTATGCAACCGTGCGTCCCCAGGCCGATTATGGGCGCTCACTGGCCCTTATTGCCCGTGCTGCCGACCTTCGGCCGCCCCTGGTCATTAAATCCGGATTGATGCTGGGTCTGGGAGAAAACAGAGATGAAATCCTGGCGGTGATGGATGACCTGCTGGAGTCGGGCTGTCAACTCCTCACCCTGGGCCAATACCTTGCCCCGTCAAAAAAGCACCACCCCATTATCCGTTATGTTCCCCCGGATGAATTTGAGGCCTATGAAACCGAAGGTCTCGCCCGGGGATTTCACGGGGTGGCCAGCGCCCCGCTGGTGAGAAGCTCTTACCAGGCAGAGCAGATGTACAAATCGGCGCTGGACCGCCACAACAACTGCATATCCCGGAAATAACTGGCACTTCGTACCGTATATTCCTGGACTAAAACAGGTAAACATCGAATGAAGACCGGATATCTTTGCACAAAGGCGCACGGTGCACGGTGCACGGCTAAAAAACGAGAAGCCGTTTTAGGGGTACTTGGCTACCACTTAGAGGCCACCTCCCAGCCCAAATCAAATGCCTTGAGATTGGACTCCAGAAAGGCCTTTTTTGTGGAGGTGGAAATGGTCTCTTTCATGGCCTCCGCACTGATGGGGACGCTTCCTGATCCGATCAGCGCCCCAAGCATGACCATATTGAGGGAAAGGGGATTGCCTGCCTCTTCTGCCAGTTCGTTCCCATTCAGGGCAATCACATTGTTCACTTTCGTCTGGATTTTGTCCAGCACCTCATCCACGGGGGGATAGGTCCCCTGCCCCACTGAGACCGTAAAGGGAGGGAGGGGTTGGGTGTTGGTAATCACAAGGCTATCAACATTGCACTTGCCCAGGGCCCGCATGGTCTCCAGGGGCTCAAACCCGATCAGCACGTCCGCCTCGGCTTCAGAAACAATAGGGCTCGTCACGTCCCCCAAAAGGACTGCAGACTCCACCACACCCCCCCTTTGGGCCATGCCGTGGATCTCACTGACTACGGCCGGTACCCCCGCAGCCAGGGCAGCCTCTCCAAGCAGTCTGGATGCCAGAAGGTTTCCCTGACCGCCTACACCCACAAAAACACACCGTCTTGTTTCCATATCTTCCCCTCTCTATTCAAATCCGGCTTACCGGTATATCATTTTTATCCGCTGCATACAAACAATCAGCCGCTAATCTTTCACGGGTAGAATCGCGTTCTCCGGGCATATCTGCGCGCATACCGAGCACCCGGTGCAGAGGTTCCTGTCGATCCGCACCGCATCTCCATCCAGGAACATGGCCGTACAGGCCAGCTCGTTGATGCAGACCTTGTGGTTCTTGCACTTGTTTGCATTTATGGCAAAGGGTCGGGTCTTTTTCCTCTCCCCAATGGCCTTTGCATAAAGAGGACAATATTCCCTGGAGATGATGACCGACAACCCGTCATATTCAGAGGAGGCCCTGACCGCCTCGATGGTCTTTTTAATCTTGAAGGGTTCTACCACATGGACATCCTTGACCCCGCATCCCCGCACCACATCTTCGATGGAGACCCTGGTCCGCTCCACACCCAGAGGTTTCGCATCGACTCCGGGATGGGGCTGGTGTCCCGTCATGGCCGTAGTACCATTGTCCAGGATCACCAGGGTAAAGGCATGGTTATTGTGCACCGCATTAATAAGTCCCGTGATTCCCGAATGGAAAAAGGTGGAATCTCCGATAAAGGAGACCACTTTCTGGTCCGTGGCCTGGGCAAACCCGCAGGAGGAACTGACCGAAGAGCCCATGCAGATACCGAAATCAGCCATGGAGATGGGGGGCAGCAGCCCGAGGGTGTAACACCCGATATCGGTCGGGTAGACCGTATCCGTGCCGTAGATTTTTTTGACCGAGTAATAGGCCGGCACAGAGATTGGGCGGCCTTCCGGGAAGTTCAGGCAGATCTTCCAAATTTACAGTATCCGTGCCCCCGACATCGACACCAAAACATTCGGCAATAGCCTCTCTTACCATGCGGGGGTCATATTCCAGGAGGCGCGAAAGCCGGCCCGTCCCCTTCCCCTTTATGGGCAGGGTGAGGCCATCTTCCTGGGCAATCACCTTGAGTTCCTGCTCCATGAGCGGTTCCAGTTCTTCAACCACCAACACCTTCTCCAC
>JAFDIX010000722.1 GCA_019307805.1 Deltaproteobacteria bacterium
TAAAGAGGAGTACGGGGCCGAATCCATGGTTTTGGGCTATGGCACGGGCAGGGAAAACGAGGCTGTTATCTACCGTTTTGCAAATCTGCTTGGGACACCCAATGTCCTGACAGCGGCTCATTTCTGCTATGGTCCACGCATTGCGACGGGCATCCTCACTTGCGGGTCCAATCCTATCGTGGATTATGAAAACAATCCCAAGTGTATTCTTGTCTGGGGAAATAATGTGGTGATTACCCACCCGGATGAATACAAGGGCGAAAATTTTTCAGAGAGCCTGGATAAAGGCGCAAAACTTATAACGGTTGACCCGAGGCTGACGAGGATTGCGGCGCGATCCGATATCTGGCTGCAACTCAGGCCCGGCACTGATACCGGCATTGCACTGGGCATGCTGCATGTGATCATCAATCAACACCTTTATGACAAGGAATTTGTTGAGAATTATGTCCACGGTTGGGACCCGTTCGTAGAGCGGGTCACCGAGTATCCTCTTGAAAGAGTGGAAAAAATTACATGGGTTCCCAAAGAGAAAATCAGGGCGGCGGCTCATCTCTTCGCAACGACCAAACCGGCGGGCATTCAATGGGGTGTTGCCATAGAACAGCAGATCAATAGTGCCGACAATGATCGTATCCTCATGGGCCTGCTGGGGATTACCGGGAACCTGGATGTCCCAGGCGGACAGGTCCTTTTTAGGTCTCCCGGAATAAGAAATGCGGGTGAGTTCGGTGCCCACAAGCTGCTCCCAAAAGAACAAGTAAATAAAAGACTGGGGGGCGACCGTTTCCGCCTTGCTGCCAACTTTGCTCTTATCAATCCAAAATGTGTCTGGGACGCTATCCTGGAAGAGACGCCCTACCCTGTTAAGACGCTTTTTTTCATCAGCTCAAATCCGGTCATGACGCGCGCCAATGCAAAGGAGGTTTATCAGGCCCTCGAAAAAGTTGAGTTCATGGCTGTGTCTGACTTTTTTATGACACCCACGGCCGAGTTAGCGGATATCGTTCTGCCAGCAGCCACATGGCTGGAGATGGATTATGTGGGGGACTACGTAAAGAGACACGGCTACCTCCTGCCGAGAAGAAAGGTAATTCAAGTCGGGGAGTGCCGATCGGATCATGAGATGTTGAACGACCTGGCACACAGGGTGGGACAGGGAGAATACTGGTGGGACACCTTTGAAGGCGGTTTGGATTACATCCTGGAACCTCTGGGAATGACCTGGCAGGACTTCAAAAAAATGGATTACCTCAGAGGAAAGGTAACGTACCGAGATTACGAAAAAAAAGGTTTTTCAACACCCACCGGCAAGTTTGAAATTTACTCCACCAAGCTTGAAGAATGGGGATACGATCCTCTTCCACAATACCATGAACCTCCGGAAAGCCCTTATAGTAGCCCGGAACTCTGTGATGAATACCCCTATATCCTGATAACGGGAAGGCGGGTTCCCGGTTTCTTCCACTCCGAGAACCGGCAACTGCCCTGGCTCAGGGAACTGCACCAGGACCCTATCGTTGAGATTCATCCCGAGACCGCAGAAAAAGAAGGGATTAAGGAAGGGGACTGGGTGGTCATTGAATCTCCTCGCGGTAGAATAAGGCAGCGTGCCAAGTTTTTCGAGGGGATGGATCCCAGAATCGTATCAGCGGAGCACGGCTGGTGGTTCCCGGAGAAAAAAGATCCCGGACATGGATGGGAAGAGTCAAACATCAATATCCTGACAAGTAATGCCTATGAGCATTGTGATCCTGCCATGGGTGCAACCCATGTTCGAACGCTTCTTTGCAAGATCAGCCCTGAGGCGAGGTAAAGGAAGCGTAACATATGAAGACCGATGAACTGATTATTGATCACGAATCCTGCTGGGGGTGCAGGGCCTGTGAGGTGGCATGCAAACAGGAAAACCGGGACCCCGTCGGTGTCAGGCTGATAAAGGTCCTGGAAGATGGTCCTCGAATAATCGACGGGAGACTGGATTTCACGTTTCGTGTCAATGCCTGCCGTCATTGTGATGAACCGGCCTGCGTTGAGGTCTGTCCAGAGGAGGCCATCTCCAAGAGGGATGATGGTATTGTCGTAATGGATGATGAGAAATGCGCCGGATGCCGGCTCTGCATTGACGAATGCCCTTACGATGCCATTGAATTCGATTCGGACAGGGACGTGGCCCGGAAGTGTAACCTCTGCTTTCACAGGGTGGACAACGGACTTATCCCCGCATGTGCGGACAATGTCTGCCTTGGGCATTGTATCTATTTCGGCGATCCCGATGAAATAAAAAGGGAAATTGCCCAAAAGCACGCCCGTCGTCCAAGACAACCCTCTGAAGCAGCAGTGACTTAGGGCCTGAACTACCGCTTCTCCGGCCTATTCACCGTCCAGGACACGGCGAATCTTTTCACTGAGTTCAGCCGTTATTACCGGGTTCATTATCCGGAACACCTGAAACCAGCATTTGACTGTTGCTCTTTAGAAAATCATCCGCTCCAGTATATGGGGTATCGTTATGGGCCTTGACAGGTAGA
>JAFDIX010000134.1 GCA_019307805.1 Deltaproteobacteria bacterium
TGGGGACCCTCTTTCTACTGCTCGCCCACCGGTGTTTTCATCAATCTTGCCAAGTGGAACAGCCTGTCCGAAGCCCAGCGCAACGTGCTCACGGCTGCAGGCAAAGAAATGGAAATAGAGTCTGCCGATATTTTTCGTGATATCGTTAAGAAAGAGAGGGAACAACTAACCAAGGCCGGCATGAAAATCTACAAGTTGTCGCCGGAAAAGGAAAAGAAGTTCCTGGAAATCACCCAGGAGGCCGGTTGGGCAACGATCTCTAAAAAGGCACCGGATGCCATGGCGCTCAGACCATTGATGTCCAAATAATCGGCACCCATAACAAAAGGCGCCAGGTGGATCTTTCAACGGTGTCGATCTACATAACTCTGGGGGGATGGGCCATCCCGTCCCCCCTGTTTTGTATATGGTGAAAGTCATGATGAAATTTATTTCGGCTGCAGACAAAATATTCGATGCGGCTATCAGGTATCTATGCTATCTGGCGGCGGTCATTCTGGTTTTAATGTCCCTATCCATTTCTTTGGACGTGATCCTGCGCTATACGATCAACAATCCGCTCAAGTGGGTTTTTGAAGGCACCGAATACGCATTGCTGTTCATCACTTTTCTTGCCGCCACCTGGGTCCTACGGAAGGATGAACATGTAAAGTTGGACCTGGCACTGGCTGCCCTGGGGCCAAGGCTTCGCGCGGGCATCAATGCTTTCACCTCCCTCATCATGGCCGTGGTGTGTCTGGTGATCACCTGGTCCAGCGTCAAATACACCATATACCTGATCCAAAATGACGTCACCATCATCCAATACTATACCATTCCGAAATTTACCATTTACGTTATCATTCCCGTAGGCTTTTTCCTGCTTTTTATTCAATCATTGAAAAGGACCTATCAGTATCTACGGCAGATATAGAAGACCGAACAACAAGGAGAATCAATGGATTGGGGCACCACTCTTTTAGTAATGCTTGCAGTGCTTATGGTTATACTTATGAGCGGCATTCCCGTCGCTTTTGCCTTCCTGCTGTTCAATCTCCTCAGTATATTGTACTTTATGGGGCCCAATGGCTTAACCACGCTCTCTGTTAGCTTGTTCAGCTCGATCAGCTTGTTTGTCATCGCACCGGTCCCGTTGTTCATTCTCATGGGGACCATCATGTTCCACTCGGGGATGGCCAAACGCGTGATCGATATCATGGACGGCTGGATGGGGCGCATGCCCGGCCGGTTGAGCGTTCTGACCCTGGTATCGGGCACCATTTTCTCGACCCTTTCCGGCTCGACCATCGCCACTGCGGGAACGCTGGGGACCCTGTTGGTCCCGGAGATGCAGAATCGCGGCTATCATAAGTCCATGGCCATCGGGCCCATCATGGGGGTGGGCGGACTGGCCATGATTATCCCCCCCAGCGCCCTGGCAGTGGTGCTGGGAAGTCTGGCCAAGATATCCATCGGCAAGCTTCTCATCGGCGGTATTTTCCCCGGGCTGCTGATAGCTGTCCTCTATTTAACCTACATCATCGGCAGGTGTTACCTCCAGCCGTCCGTGGCGCCAAGCTATGTTGTAGACCGCACTGCCCTGGCAAAAAAGATCAGTGACACTGCAAAATATGCCCTGCCTCTGTTGTCGATTATTGTTGCCGTCCTGGGCAGCATATTTTTCGGTATCGCCACGCCCACGGAAGCGGCCTCCCTGGGTGCGGTCACCTCTATGATTCTATGTGCCTTTTATGGCAAGTTGAACTGGAAGACCATGAAAAAGGCCTCTTTAGGTGCTGTGGAAGTGACAGCCATGGTTTTCATGATCATCGCCGGTTCAATGGCCTTCAGCCAGATCCTGGCTTTCAGCGGAGTGAGCCGGGAGCTCATTGAAGTGATCACCAAATTAGACGTTTCTCCCTTGCTCATCCTCCTGGGTATGCTCTTTACCACACTGATACTGGGCACCTTCATGGAGCAAGTCGCTATCATGATGATCACTCTGCCGGTCTACATGCCCGTGATCCGCGCTTTGGGGTTTGATGATATCTGGTTCGGCATTCTGATGCTCATCAACATCGAGATCGCCTTGACCACACCTCCCTTTGGCATGATCTGCTTTGTAATGAAAGGCGTCGCACCTGCTGACACCTCGATGACGGATGTCTACAAGGCGGCGATCCCGTTTATCCTTTGTGACATTGTCGCCATTGGATTGCTTATTCTTTTTCCCAGCATCGTCACGTTTTTGCCCAATGTCATGCGAGGATAAACAGGATCTACAAGAAGACATTACGATTCATCATGCTTTTCCTAGAATCCTCGTGTTTTTGCGAACATTATCTAATTTTCTGTACCTGAGAGTTTCACTATCCCAAAACCCATAAAGGAAGGAGCAAGGTCTCAATGAAACCATTAGAAGGCATCATGGCCCTGCCCTATACGCCATTTAACGAAGATTTCACGCTCAATGAGGATGCCGTCAGACGGGAAATCGACTGGGTCATCAAACAGGGGGCCACGGGTATATGGCCCGGCACATTTGCCGGACAATGGCCCGAGATGGACGAAGCCGTCAGGAAAAGGCATCTTGAGGTCTGCATTGAGCATGTGGGGGGGCGCACATTTTGCGCCGCTGGATGTCACGCCACCAATACCCTGACTTCGATCCGTCTGGCTAATTATGCAGAGAAGATCGGTTACGACTGTGCCTGGATTTCGCCCACGGTTCCTCGCAGAGGCACCGATGAAGAGGTGTACGAACATCATCGCATGATTTTTGAAAACACCGGAATTCCCATCGCATTATACGACTCAAGTCCGGTGGGCACATACATGGCTCCGGGACTGATCAAAAGAATTGCCGCCCTGAGCGATAACATTATTGCCATGAAGGCCATTGTAAGCGATATCTGCCACATCGCGGGAATGTATCACCTCGGGCTCGGAGAAAAATTTTCGATTTTCGGCGTCGAGTGGAATATGATGCCGCATCTGCAGTTCGGCGCTCCGGGGGCTTTGGGGGGATCGGATTGGATTCCGATCATGGTAGCCGTCTATGATGCCTTTAAAAAAGGGGACATGGAAAAAGCGTGGCATCTTCAACAAATCATTATTTCCCAGTCTCCCCTGCTGATTCCCCGGACGGCAGCAATGGCCATGGGCAGCCGGATTGACCACTCGGTGGTTGGATATATGAAAGCAAAATTTTTCTACATGAGCGGAATTGACCTGGGACCCCCACTGCCGCCATACAAAGCCGCCACGGATGCTGAGAACGAGAAAGCAAAAAAGGCAGTTGCCGAACTCAACAGGGTTGCCAAACCTAAAGAGTAGGGTGCAGGACCCTTTCATTCAAATGAAGAGGGGAGAAGATATCAAAAGAGATGAATCTGATTGCAGGTAATCTCAACTCAGGGGGGTATAATGAAAGAAAAATTGTTAGAAACAGCATTAACCCTTTATCCTGTGCGATATGGTTGCCATGGCCATGATTATCATATGGCCTGAGTTGACCCTCTGGCTGCCGAGATTGACCGGATAGTGGAAAAGGGAATGGAATACACAGAATTTTGCTATGCAGAAATAAAAGCTTTTTTTCTCTCGCCCGCTCTCCCGCCTGGCGGGATCGCTTGAGAGCGCAGAGAGCGCAGGGGATATTTTTTGGCTTGATTCCCTAATCCCGCTTAAAAGCGTGACAGGTATCCCGAATCAGGTCAATGATGCGCTTTTACAAGATAGGGGACTTTAGGATTTTTTTCAAAACCATTAGGTCTCTGTGGCCTTTGCGGGCTCTGTGAGAGATGGAAAATATACGCAATTTGGCCCCTTCGCGGTCATTCGTTGACTGAAGTGCGGCCAAGAATGAGGAGAAGAGGAATTATGTATGAAATACGGTTTCACGGCCGCGGCGGTCAGGGGGCGGTCCTGGCCTCCAAGATGTTGGCCAAGGCCCTTGTGGAAGAAGGGAAATATGTGAAAGCGGTTCCCGCCTTCGGTTTCGAACGTCGGGGTGCGCCCGTAGAGGCCTACCTCCGGTTCGACGATAATGAGATTCGCCAATTCACCAACATTTATAACCCGGATTGTGTCATATGCCTCGATCCGACACTTCGCGGTTCCGTGAATATCTTTAACAACATGAAGGACGACGGGGTCTGGATCCAGGCCACCAGCAAGCCCTTTGAGGACTTGGAGGTGCCGGCCAATGTGTCCCGGGCGGGGATCTGCGATGCCTTTGGAATTGCCCTGAGGATCTTCGGCCGGACAATCACCAACACTATCATGCTTGGGGCCTTTGCCCGGACCACGGGCCTGGTGACGCTGGATTCCCTGAACAACGGTATGGCAACGGTGGCCTTTCGGGATGCTGCTCTGGAAAAGAACATTGAGGCGCTGCAGCGGGGCTATGAGGAGACGCAGATTCTGGATCGCAAGGAGGGGAAGGCATGAGGAAGCAATCGCGAAAGCCCTTTGATCAGTCCACCATTCCCAATGATCTCTGTCCCATTGCCACGGAGTATTCTCCGCTCAAGACGGGGGACTGGCGTGCGGAAAGACCGAAGGTGGATCGGGGCAAATGTGTGAAGTGCGCCACATGCTGGATGTATTGCCCCACACAGTGCATCGAGGAAAAGACAACCTGGTTTGAGGCAAATCTCGAGATATGCAAGGGCTGTGGCGTTTGCGCCCGGGAGTGTCCGCACCATGCCATTACCATGGAAGAAGAGGGAGAAGAATAATAATGGGTAAGATGATTGTATGTGACGGAAACGAAGCGGCCGCCTGGGGCGTTGCACTTGCACGGCCGGACATGGTGGCGGTGTATCCCATCACCCCCCAGTCTTCCCTTGCCGAATACATATCCCAATTTGTGGCAGACGGCATCATCGATGCGGACCTCATGGATGTGGAAGGGGAGCACAGCGTCATGTCGGTACTGCAGGGGGCCTGTCTGGCAGGCGCACGCACATTTACGGCAAGCTGCGGACAGGGTCTTGCATTTATGTTCGAGCCCTATTCCAGGACACCGGGGCTGCGGCTGCCCATCGTGATGTCCATCGTAACCCGGGACGGGATTACCCCCCAGAGTGTATGGGGCGGGCATCAGGATGCCATGACGGTCCGGGAGGTGGGATGGGTCCATATGTTCAACGAGAATGTCCAGGAGGTCCTGGACACCGTGATCATGGCATATAAAATCGCCGAGGACCGGGACGTGATGCTCCCTGTCAATACGAACCATGATGGGAACTATCTTTCCTATGCGGTGGAAAAGGTGGAGCTTCCGGACCAGGACGAAGTGGATGCATTCCTTGGAGAGAAGAATATCAACTGGCATGTGGCCCTGGATCCGGATAGGCCCATGGGGGTAGACCCTCTCACAGGGGGTTCCGGGGGCAAGGGACCTTCACTGTTTGTGCGGTACCGCAAGGGAATGTGCAAGAGCATGCAGAATGCCCTGGAGGTGATCACCCGGGTCCACGAGGAGTGGGGAGAGCGCTTCGGGCGGCATTATGCACCCCTGGTGGAGGAATATCGTTTAGAGGATGCCGATTATGCCATTGTTACCATCGGCAGCATGAGCGGGGCAGGCAAGGATGCGGTGGACGGGGCCCGTGATAAAGGTGAAAAGGCGGGACTGATCCGGATCAAGACCTTCCGGCCCTTCCCTCTTCAGGCGATACGAAAGGCCCTCACCGGTGTGAAAGCCCTGGGCGTCGTGGATCGATCGGTCAGTTTTGGATGGAATGCCGGGCCTGTATACCAGGATATACTCACTGCCACCCATTTTATTGAAAGGCGTATCCCTGTCGTGAGCTTTATCGGGGGACTCTCCGGAGCAGACATCACGGTGGAACACTTCAACCGGGTCCTTGAAACGACATCCCGGGTGTTGCAGGGCGAAATGCCTTCGGAAACCATATGGCTGAATGAAAATGACTAGAAAGTAAGGAGCAACCATGAAAGAAAGCAAGTACCTCATCATTGGGAGCAGTCATGCCGGTCTCTCAGCCCTGGATGCGATCCGGGTCTGGGATGCAGAAGGCCCGGTAATGGTCCTCACCCAGGAGAAGCAGCTGCCCTACTCGCCCACCATTCTGCCCTACCTGGTATCCGGTGAGACAAAACCGGAAAAGGTTTTCCTGAGAGATGCAGAAGGCCTTGAGCGTCTTGGAGTGGTCTTTGAGTCCGGGGCAAGGGTATCGGGTCTGGACACGGCCGGACACAGGGTCAACCTGGACTCCGGAGAAACGGTAAAATATGAAAAGCTTCTCCTGGCCACAGGTGCCTCACCGGCCGCGCCCCCCATCGAAGGCATGGAAGAGGCCCCATACCACGTCCTGCGCACCCTGGATGATGCTTCCGGGTTACTCAGCGCCTGTCAGGATGGCAAATCGGCCATTGTGTTGGGGGCCGGGCTCATTGGGATGCATGCTGCCGAGAACCTCGCCAAGGCGGGGATGCAGGTGACAGTGGTTGAGGCCCTGGGACAGGTCTTGCCCGGATACTTCGATGCTGAGGCTGCCGGATTGATTGAAAAGGTATTTGCGGCGCAGGGAGTGAAGGTCCTGACCGGCAAGAAGGCAACCCGTGTCGCCAGATCCAACGGGGGATGTCGCCTGGAAATGGGATCGGACCAGGAGCTGGCCGGGGATATCTTCATTGTGGCAACGGGGGTAAGTCCCAATATCGCCTTTCTGGAAGGTGCCGGTGTTGAGGTGGACCAGGGTGTTCTGGTGGATGATCAAATGCGGAGCAGCGCCCCGGATATCTGGGCGGCCGGGGACGTGGCCCAGGCCCCGGGGTTTTTTGAATCGGAAAAGGGGATGAATCCTACGCTGCCCAGTGCCGTGGAACAGGGGCGTATAGCGGGCATGGATATGGCGCAAGACCCGGAATTGAAACCCTATGAAGGCAGGATTTCCATGAACACCTATGGGTTTTTTGGTCATCGGGCCTTTGCTGTGGGCCTGAATATGCAAGATGAGACGGTTAAGGGGGTGGAGGTGAACAAGGTCTCCCTGCCGGAAGACACGCTATACCAGAAGCTGGTTCTTCAGGAGGCCTGTCTCGTAGGGGCCTCGGGTATCAACAGCGAACTGGACCCGGGGATCCTTCTGCAGTTGATTCGAAGACGGATCGATCTGCAGGATGTGCGGCAGGTGTTTGCTGATGATCCCCTTGGCGCAGGTCGTGTTTTGATGACAAAGATTTGGAGATAGGAGGGGTGAAACGATGGGGAAAGGTTACAATACCATTGCGGTGTATCCGGATAAATGCAATGGGTGTAATGATTGCATTGAGGCCTGTGCCCAGGCCAAAGCAGGCAGCACAGACCCGGGACATTCCCGGATCAGGGTGGCCAAGGACCCCGATGATGAATATTACGGTGTGGCCCTTTGCCGAGCAAAAATCCGGAGACGGGGGTCGTGCAATGGGATGAGCAGAAGTGTGTCAATTGCCTCCTTTGCACCCTGACCTGTCCCTATGCGGGGATCACCTCCAACGGGCTCACCGGTCAGGTGATGAAGTGTGATATGTGTGACGGCGAAGTGCCCTGTGTAAAGAGCTGCAAGGA
>JAFDIX010000723.1 GCA_019307805.1 Deltaproteobacteria bacterium
ACCGTGCTGGCGCCTTACGATCTGGTGGCCGACAATCTCCGCGGCACGGCCGGGGCGGCCATGGACCTGCTCCTGCAACCCGAAAATTTAAAGCGGGCGGTGAATCAACTGGCCCCATTCATGAGTCGGATCGGGGTTAACGGCGCAAAAGCGAAGGGGAACCCCCGCGTTTTCATCCCCCTTCACAAAGGCACCGACAGCTTCATGTCCCTGAAGCAGTTCAAGGAATTCTACTGGCCGAGCCTGCAACAGCTCATCCTGGACCTGGTGGAAGGGGGATCGAAGGGTTGTACAATACCCGGTTAGAGGTCATTCGGGATGTTCCCAAGGGAAAATGCATCTACCATTTTGAGGGCACGGATATCATACGGGCCAAAAAAGTGTTAGGCGACACGGTCTGCCTCATGGGAAACCTGCCCAACTCCCTGCTGGCAACGGGCACGGTTGAGCAGGTGAAGGATCACACCAAGATGCTCATAGACAACTGCGGTACGGATGGCGGGTACATCATGAGCGGCGGGGCCCTGATCGATCATGCCAGACCCGAAAATGTGGATGCCTGGGTGACCACCACGAAGGACTATGGAAGGTATCAATAAGGGTTTTGTCACTGCTTCACTTACAAGCGACAACGTCATGAAATCATTGAAACATCTTTTCTTTATGATGAGACCTTTGAAAATTGTTCAATTTCGAAGTCTGCGCTTATCTAGTCAAGATCAAAGAAGGCGAAAATTTCAAACGTAGGAATACATTGAGTATTTCGAGGATTGAAATTTGAGTCTGACGCCGAGATTGGGTAAAAGGGGGCGTTTTGCAAAGGTCTCATGATGGCGATCAATCCAAGGAGGGCTCTACTTCCACCAGATTACAGTGAAAGGCACAGCTCTGTCCCATATCGGTAAGGCTCTGACTGGTCAACTGATTGACTCCTCGGTTGTTTGGCATAAAACGGGGCCAGTAAAGACCCTCGATGACTGATACACCGGGTGCTGTGTCCCCTGTCAAATGGGCATAGAGGTAGCACTCTCCACGGTCGTTGAAAACCCTTACCCTCATTTTTTCCTCTACACCTCGTGTGGCAGCATCTTCAGGGTGGATTAATATTACCGGATCACCGGCCTTATTGCGCAGATATTCGATCTCGTTAAAACTTGAGTTGAGGAATTGGTGCCGGGGCGGGGTGATCAGTTGCAGATCAAACCGGCCCTTTCCCTCCCCATCTATGCTTGGTTCTCCGTTAGGCAGCGGGTCCAGCCCTTGATCGGCCATACTCCGGGAGTAGAACTCAATCTTGCCGGAAGGCGTGCCAAATCCTTTCGAAAATATATTGGCATGCACATTGAGACGAATCGGCCGGCCTTCCTGTAAATCATCCAGTGTGATTCCCTCAAGGTAAGGTGAATCTGAGTTAAGGAGATTCCGGATACGCTCTTCCTCTGTTTCGGAAAAACAATTGTCGGTAAAGGCGAACCGGGCAGCCAGGTCATTGAAAATAGCTAAGGTTGATCGGGTTTCACCCACAGGTTCAATAACCGGACGTGCCATCTGCAGATAGTAATGACCGTAGCTTCTATACAGATCCGTGGATTCGAGAGATGTTGTGGATGGTAAAACAATATCGGCATACATTGCTGTTTCGGTCATCAGATGTTCGTGTACCACAACGAATAAATCCTTACGTTCAAGACCTGCAAGAACCCGGGCCGAATCCGGCGCTACTACTGCCGGGTTGCTATGGTATACATGGAGGGCCTTTATCGGCGGGTTATTATATGCAGTCAGGGCCTGACCCAACTGCACCATATTAATACTCCTTACTCCTGAAGGAGCCAGATCCTCACGCATAACCGGGTTCATATTGAATGCAAAAGCCGCGGAGGTGGATCTGGTGATGCCCCCGCCCCTTTTGTGAGTTGCCCCAACC
The DNA here is from genome assembly GCA_019307805.1 of Deltaproteobacteria bacterium. Classification (GTDB taxonomy): domain Bacteria; phylum Desulfobacterota; class DSM-4660; order Desulfatiglandales; family HGW-15; genus JAFDIX01. The sequence continues at coordinate 1,928 of JAFDIX010000723.1, forward strand.
AGACCGGGTAGCAGGGCAATGGTTCTCATGGCCATACCGCCTTTGAGCTGGCGGGACGGGCCCCAGCCTGTTCGTATGTACGGGGCACGTGCCTGGGCGTATTCCCTTGCCAGCCACTCAATTTCAGTAGCGGGGACGCCTGTGATATTCTCAACCAGGGAGGGGGGATAGTCTCCCACCCGCTCGGCTAATTGATCGAAACCGGTCGTGTGTCTGCCTATGAATTCCTGATCAATCAAATCTTCTTTGATGATAACGTGCATCATGCCCAGTGCCAGGGCTGCGTCTGTGCCGGGTTTAAGCTTCAGGTGCCGGTCTGCCTCTTTTGCAGTACGGTTCTTATAGGGATCTATGACTACGATGGAGGCGCCATTCCGACGAGCCTCTAAGAAAAAGGACCATGCATGCATATTGGTAGATAGGGTATTACTACCCCAGATGATAATCAGGTCCGAATTAACGCTGGTTTCGATATCCGTTGTGGGAATACTTCCCATGCTTGCAGAGAAACCCGCTTCCGCGGCAGCACTGCAGATGGTCCGGAACAACTTGGAAGCCCCTAATTTGTGGAAAAAGGGGTGACCTGCGTGGAAGTGGACAACCCCCATAGTCCCTGCATAGGAGTAGGGGAGTATCGCCTCGCTACCTGATTTGGAGATGATTTGTCTGTATTGGTGGACAATTTCATCTAAGGCCTGATCCCAGGTGATTCTCTCGAACTTTCCTTCTCCCTTAGCGCCTACGC
>JAFDIX010000724.1 GCA_019307805.1 Deltaproteobacteria bacterium
CGCTGAAGCTATGGCGTGACAAGATGCCGCGACAAGAACACGAAAGAACGAAAACACTAAAAAGATAGAATGGAAGCAGAAGAACTCATAACCCAGGAAGTGACGGTTTCCACCAGGGTACTGGTGTGGGGTTCCGGTCCTGTAGCATGCTGTGCCGCTCTGGAATCGGCAGGATTGGGCCATGGGGTCCTATTGTGCAGTCCTGAGCCCGACATCAAGGGAAATCCGCATCTGTGGGCCCAGGGGGATCAGGTCTCTCAGGAACGGGAAGATTTGATCGCACATGTGACAGGCCATGGGGATATAGATGTCCTTGCCCCCTGTGAGATACTTGAATTGGCGGGCTCGCCCGGGAGATATCTGGTAAGGCTGGGAAAGGATGATACCCGGTTTGAAAAAGAGGTGGGGGCCATTGTCCTGGCGAGCGAGATATCTGGTAAGGCTGGGAAAGGATGATACCCGGTTTGAAAAAGAGGTGGGGGCCATTGTCCTGGCGAGCGAACCTGCCCTTGAACCGGATTTTGAAGGGTGGGGGGTTCCAGAGTCAAACAGGGTCAGATCCCTGTCATGGTTTGAAGATGCCATCGAGGGCGAGATTCAGGAAGACCTGTCAAAGGTGGTTTTCCTGTGCGGATTCACACACCACTCCAACCCCTTTTCCCAGGAGCGTGCCGTCAGACAGGCCCTGGCCCTGGCATCAAAGGACCAAAGCCAGGTCCTTTTCATCACCGAACATTTCAAAGTGGCCCACATGGGTATGGAACGGCTCACCAGGCAGGCTCGGGAAGCAGGGGTCCTCTTTGTCAAGATGACGGAAACCAGGCCGGTGCTTGAGGCGGGTGACGACAAGAACAGTGACGACAAGAACAGGGTCTCCTATTATGACGAGAGCATGGGAATGGAAGTGGCCATCAGTCCTCAAATCGTGGTCCTGGAGGAATCCTACAGGCCGTCACCCGGGACAGATATCCTGGCAGAAAGATTGGGTGTTCACCTGGACCCACAAGGGTTTTTCCAGGGGGAGAACATTCACAATCTGCCCATTGCTTCCAACCGCGTGGGAATCCTGGTCGTGGGGCCTGCCAAGGGTCCTGTTTCCTTTGAGGAAGGCATGGCCGATGCCAAGGCAGCCGCACTTGCCATTCACAACCTCTTGGACAAAGGGAAACGGGTCATTGCGGAAAATCGCATCGTCCTGGACAAGAAGAAATGCACCATCTGTCTTACCTGCTATCGGTTGTGCCCCCATCGGGCCATATCCTATTTGAACAGAAGACCGGTCTTCTCTGATCTGGCCTGCCAGGTATGCGGAATCTGTGCGGCGGAATGCCCCATGGATGCGATCCAGATCCATGGATTTACTGACCTGCAGATAAAAACGGAAATCGGGGAAATTCTTCACGGGGATGCTCTCGGAGCAGACGGGGCACCCGGTATTGTTGCCTTTTGTTGTCAGAATTCGGCTGTGGAGGCGGCCGATCTTGCAGCAAAACGGGGACTCCCTCTTTCTTCTTCACTCAAGATTCTGAAGGTGCCCTGCGCCGGAAGGGTAGATGTGGATTACCTCCTGACCGCATTCAGGGCCGGCGCTGACGGCGTGATGGTCCTGGGATGTCATCATGGAAGCTGCAAATCGGTGCAGGGAAGTGATCTGGCGGAGTATCGGGTAAAATCCATCCAGGAGGCGCTGGGTGAGGCGGGCATTGAAGGGAATCGTCTTTTCTTCGGCGGATTGGCGCCGGGTTCAAGTGCTGAATTCGTGCGAATGGTTCAGTCCATGGAGGAGACCCTCAGGAACCTGGGCAACAGTCCCATAAAATCAAGCGGAGCAGGAAAATGAACAGGATAGATCTGGATCAAGCGGATCCCCAGTTTAAAAAAGAGCTGGTTCAGCAGCCGGGCGGGGAGAAGATCATGGCCTGCTTTACCTGCCGCACCTGTACGGCAAGCTGTCCCATCAATGCCGTAAACGCCAAATTCAACCCACTCCAGATCATTCGCATGGCCCTCTATGGCCTCAAAAAGGAGGTCCTGGAGAGCGATTTCATATGGCTGTGTTCCAGTTGCTATGCATGTCAGGAGCGGTGTCCCCAGGGGGTGAGCATTACGGATTTTATGACACTGCTCAAAAACATGGCACTCAAGGAAGGGCACGCGCCACAAGGGGTCAGGGCCCAGCGAGACATTATCCGAAACGAGGGCCGCATTTACCCCCTGGATGATTTTGACAACAAGAAGCGGAACAAGATCGATCTGCCCTCACTCCCCACCTCCTGCGAGGTGGCTAAAGTACTTATCTCCGATGAAGAAGCTGAAGAGTCGGTATGAGAGGGATGACCTATAGAAATACATTTTCGCACCGGATAAATGACAGTTTTTGGCCGAGCAGGTCGCTCGGCCAAAAGGTCTGTGTGTGTCTGTGTGTGTCTGTGGTTGATTCATCAAGAGGTCACAAATGAAATACGCCCTCTTTTTAGGGTGCACCATTCCGGCCCGATCCAGGAATTACGAGATTTCCGCCAGGAAGGTTGCGAATACACTGGGCATTGAACTGGTGGATGTGGAGGATTTTATCTGCTGCGGGTTCCCTATAAAGAGCGGGGACGAGCACTCCTCCACGATTCTGGGGGCCTACAACCTGGCCCTTGCCCAGAAGAGTGGGCTTGACCTGTGCACACTCTGCAGTTCCTGCACTTCCGCGCTGACCGAAGTGGCCCATCACCTGTCAAAGGATGCAAAGGCCAGGGATGAAGTCAATAAGACCCTGTCAAAGGTGGGACTTGCCTATGACGGCGGCACCAGGGTGCGTCATTTTGCCCGGGTGCTTTATGAAGAGATCGGTGTCGAAGAACTGCAAAAACACTTTCAAAAGGACCTGGGTGATCTTCGTTTTGCCATGCACTATGGCTGCCACTATCTCAAGCCTTCGGAGATATATGACCATTTTGATGAGGTGGAAGAACCCCATACTCTGGATACCCTGGTTGCAAGTACCGGTGCAGGGGTCGTGGACTACCCGGGTAAAAAGAGGTGCTGCGGAGGGCCTGTGCTGCCGGTGGACGACAAGGTCGCCATGGCTGTTGCCAAGCAGAAACTGGACGACATTGCAAAGGCAGGTGCCGATGCCATGTGCCTGGTCTGTCCCTTTTGTTCGGTGATGTACGACGCCAACCAGAAGAGCATCGAGTCGGAGTATGACGCAAGCTACAACCTGCCCGTGCTCTACCTGCCCCAGATCCTCGGTCTGGCCATGGGTTACGACCGCAAGGAACTGGGACTCAACACCCTATTTTGAAGACGGAAAGAAGAAGTAACCCCAATCCCTCCTCTCACCTTCTGTTTTTTCCCTTCGTATACCTTCTAACATGAGTCAAGAGCACTTCCCCTTTTCTGTGTGGATGCCGTTGTTAAGTGCGTAGCTGTTTGATTTTCGCCTGAACATCTTTATCAAGAATACGTGCAATAACGCTATCGTGTGAGGCAAACTCTTCTATTCCTGAGATTGATAAATAGATGCTACCATCTTCTCGCAAACAACAATCAATTGGGATATTGGGGAAGCGACGATCATTGACAATGAATAGAAAAAAAATTCTAAAGGATTTTCTATTGGGATAATCTGGCGGAGGGTTCTGAAATAAAACATGGTTTATGCATTATTAGACTG
>JAFDIX010000725.1 GCA_019307805.1 Deltaproteobacteria bacterium
GTGGTTGGGACCCACTTACCGCGTTTTTGACAAGGAATTATTAGAGGAACTACGCAAATTAGGCTGGGTTAAGGGAGAAAATTTTGTCATAGAGTACCAGTCCTGGGGGCGTAAACCCGATCAGATCCCGGCACTCGCGGCCGAGCTTGCCCGCCACAAGGTTGATTTCATATTCGCGGTCCATACAATGGATACCTTTGCGGCCAAGAACGCAACATCCAAGATCCCCATTGTGTTTACCATGGTTGGTGATCCCGTTGGCTACGGTTTTGTCGAGAGCCTGGCACGGCCCGGGGGGAATGTGACAGGGGTGAGCAGTAATTTGATAGAGATTACCGGAAAAGCGCTTCAACTCCTCAAGGAGGCTGTGCCCGGAGCATCAAGAATAGCCTGCCTTTATAATCCGGCCCGGGGTCAGCTGGCCCACCAATTCCTGGAAAAGATGCAGTCTGCCGCTCACACGTTGGGTGTAAAGCTTCAATCCGTACAGGCGAAGGATCCAAAGGACTTCGAAGCCGCATTCAAGACCATGACAAGGGAAGGGGCCCAGGGTCTTGTTGTGCTTTCCTCTCCACCCTATAACTCCTATGTCCCACAGATCGTGGGTTTGGCCCTCAAAAACCAGTTGCCCATGATTGTTCTGGGCCCCACTTACTGGCCCCGGGCTGGTGCGCTTATGAGCTATGCACCCGAATACCCTCACCAGTACAGGAGCGCGGCCCACCTCATTGACAAGATCCTCAGAGGAGCAAAACCGGCAGACCTCCCTGTGGAATTGCCGACCCTCTACGAATTCGTCATCAACCTCAAAACCGCCAAGACCCTTGGCCTTGAGATCCCTGAGTCTCTTCTCATCCGGGCAAGCGACGTGATTGAATGAAAGAAAGGTTTTAAATGGCATCTTTGCTAAAACTCGGGTAAGCTCTTCAGGAAATACGCGGTGCTGTTCGTGACACTGGTCACCGGGGCATTGCTGGCCAATGGCCTCATAGAGATCTACTTCTCCTACCAGGAAAATAAAACGGCCCTTGCCCGCATCCAGAGGGAGAAGACCCTGGCCGCGGCATTAAAGATTGAGCAGTTTGTCAGCGAGACTGAACTCCAGATTAGTTGGGTTGTCCCGCGGGGAACCTCGGGTGTGAGTCCTGAAAACGTGGAGTATGTCAGACTTCTGCGCCAAGACCCGGCCATCACAGAGGTGAGGTATATAGATTCGGCAGGCAAGGAGCAGCTCCTCGTTTCACGGCTGGGCATGGACAAGGAGAAGAGCGGAACGGATTTTTCCCAGAACCCTGCATTTCTTGAGGCAAAGAGGGGCAAGACCTACTTTAGCCCGGTGTACTTCCGAAAGGGATCCGAACCGTATATGACCATCGCCATGGCAGGCCCGAGAAAGAGGTCCGGGGTGACACTGGCAGATGTGAACCTGAAGTTTGTCTGGGAGGTCGTTAATCAGATCAAAGTGGGCAAGGCCGGTGGCGCTTACGTGGTGGGCTCCGAAGGCAACCTCATAGCCCACACAAACATTAGCCTGGTCCTGAAAAAGACGGATCTCTCCTCGCTCCCCCAGGTGGCGGCAGCTCGCTCGAGCCCCCTGAACCCGGGCCAGGAGGAGAATGTCTCGGTTGCCCGAGATCTCCAGGGGCGGCAGGTCCTCACGACCTACGCCCCTATCTCCCCCTTGGGATGGCTTATCTTTCTTGAACAGCCCCTGGCAGAGGCCTTTGTGCCTCTCTATGCCTCCATTTTCCGGACGGCATTATTCGTGTTCGCGGGGATTGTGCTGTCCATTCTTGCGAGCCTGATCCTGGCCCGAAGGATGGTGACACCGATTCGGGCGTTGCAGGATGGGGCGGCCCGGATCGGCGCGGGGGATTTTGGGCACCGCATGGATGTCCACACCGGTGATGAGCTGGAATCCCTGGGCGAGGAGTTCAATCAGATGACCACCCGGCTCCAGGAGTCTTACGCCCATCTGGAGGAAAAGGTCAAAGCGAGGACTCGCGATCTGAGCGAGGCCAACCAACAGATCGAGATCGCAAACAAGCACAAGTCCGAGTTTCTCGCCAACATGAGCCATGAACTCAGAACCCCCCTCAACGCCATCCTGGGCTATACAGAGCTGATTGTGGACAAGATTTACGGGGATGTGCCTGATAAAATTCAGGAGGTTTTGGAGCGTGTGGGGGAGAATGGGCGCCATCTTCTCAGCCTCATTAATGACGTCCTGGATCTTTCAAAAATCGAAGCGGGTCGTCTTAGCCTTTCTCTCAATGACTATTCCATGCAGGATCTCGTTCAGACGGTTATCACATCGGTGGAGTCCCTGGGTGCGGAAAAGAACCTGGCGTTAAAGACCAAGGTCCCTTCGGACCTGGTGACTGGCAAGGGCTATGAACAGCGTATCGCCCAGGTGTTTTTGAATCTCGTGGGTAATGCCATAAAATTCACCGACGAGGGAAAGGTCGGTATAGAGGTGGCGACTTCCAATAGCTCATTCCTGGTCTCCGTGTCTGACACCGGC
>JAFDIX010000726.1 GCA_019307805.1 Deltaproteobacteria bacterium
ATCATACTTGGCATTTCCCTGAATAGTGATCCTATGGGGGTCGGCGCCCATGCTTTGTATTCTCCGGGCATCTTGCTCCGAGATCATACTGAAACAGTCCACACACTTGAGCACCTCTCGAAAGAAGGGGCGGAGTTTGAGATATTTTTCTATGGACCGGGGAGAAATGCGGCCATTGATTAATGCGGTTTTTATCCCCATCCTGTGAGATTCCATAAGCCAGGTCGGCCATATCTCCGTTTCAAGGAACACCATCACATCCGGGTGTACCCTGGATAGAGACCTTCTCACGGGCATGGCATGATCCAGGGGCGCGATAATGACAGGAACATCGGGGAGAGACCGGACGGCAAGCTCCTTTCCATGAACGGTCGATGTAGATAGGATCAGGGAACAGTCTCCGATCATTTTTTTTAAAAAATCCAGAACAGCCAAGGCGACCCGAACTTCTCCGAGAGATGCGGCGTGAACCCAGATCCGAGGGCCCTTGGAGGAGGACAAAAAAGGTTGTCTTGGAAGGATCCCCAAACGTTCTTTCATATCCTTGCTGTGGTACCCGCTGAGGCGGGAATAGAGCAAAAAGGGGGGAAAACACGTGAAGAACAATCCTGAAGAGAGGGCTTTATATGCGGCGTATAAAGGGTGCATAATGCTGGTGGTCCGTATCGTTTATTTACTGGGCCAATAAATCCGATGGTTGATACATATCCAGTGCCCCATCGAAATGGCGAAAGGCTCAAGGCATAGGGCTCAAGGTGAAAAAATACAGTCTGATCGAGGTATCAGTTACGGGCTTTACCTCAATTACTTTTTAGTAATCTTGAGACCTGTTGGACTCAGGGGTCCGGGGTCGTGCCTTCCATGCCGGATCGAAGGTCTTCATTGGTTCCTGGAATGGCCATCTCAAAAACGGATTCAACGCTCGTATAGTCGTAATATCCGAGGCGTGCAAGGGGCCTGATTTTGAGCATATCCAGTTTGCCGTCCGATTGAATCAGGTCGTCCAGAATATGAACCCCGAGAACACGGCCGATTACAATGTCCGAGGTACCCATAAAACCCTTTCCCGGAAGCCTTAAGGTCTGGTGATAGGCACATTCGAACTGGATTGGAGAGGCGGCGACGCGCGGTGATTTTACAAAGGTGGAAGGGGCCTTTTCCAATCCGGCCAGTTCAAATTCATCCACATCAAAGGGTACCTCCTGGGCAGTGATGTTCATGGCTTCCCGAAGATCATAGGTCACCATGTTATAGACGAAATCACCTGTCTGTTCTGCATTGACCACAGAGTCCTTGCGCCGGCCGCTGGTCCGCTGATTTGCGGCAAACATGACATAGGGGGGATCGAAAGTGAGATTTTGAAACTGGCTGTAGGGAGCCAGGTTGGCCACACCGTTTGCACTTGTTGTGGAAATCCAGCCTATGGGCCGAGGGACTACACAGGATTTGAAAGGATCGTGGGAGAGACCGTGTTCGGTCTTGCCGGGTTCATAAAACATCAGGCGCTCCTCCTTCGTAGGGTTTTACAGAACCTTTTGGGAGTGAAGTATAGGGGAATCACGGAAAGGGGTCAATAATGATCCTTTCAGGGATTTCGTTGGGAGATATAAGCGTCTGGTTCAAGACTTGATAAATCATCATATATCGAGTATGGACTTATTAAGGAGAGCATTTAATTGTTTGCATTTCAATAGGCTTTTCGAAAAAAATCCCCCTCAATCCCCCTTTAAAAAAGGGGGATGGCCAATGGTATTTAGTCTATATTGCCCCCTCAATCCCCCTTTAAAAAAGGGGGAGGACCAATCGTACTTAGGCTATCTTGCCCCCTCAATTCCCTTAGAAAAGGGGGACGTTAAAGACTTCCCCCCTTTTCTAAAGGGGGGGCAGGGGGGATTTTAGATTGCAAACAATATTATGCTTCGCGTAGTAGCTTCCTTGATAAGGACGTGGGGGCCCTGTTCCCTAATTACTCCAGTACCTTGTAAACCGTGACAGGCATGGAATACCCCTTGATGCTTTGGGGGGATTCCTCATGCAGTGAAAAGGTCCGGCTGAGTTTTTGCACCGTCTCCTGACTCACCAATATATCCCACTGCAGATCCTTTGTCAGTCCCTGAATTCTGGAGGCCAGGTTTACCGTATTCCCGATGAGGGCATAGGAAAGGCGGTCCTCACTGCCGGTGTTTCCGGCAAGCACACTTCCCGTATAGATGCCGATGCCGTGCCGGAATGGTATTTTCCCCTGCCTTACCCGTTCACGGTTAAGTTTTCCCAGGCTTTTTCTCATCTCGATGGCGGCACGGAGCGCATTTTCTGCATGGTTGCTGTCCTCGATGGGAACATTAAAGACCGCCTCGATTTCATCCCCCACATATTGCAGCACCAGGCCCCGGTGCTTTCGAATGGCCCCTTGCATGGCGGTGAAATATTCCCTCATGCTCAGGATCACCTCCTCGGGATCGTTCTCCTCCACGTAGGAAGTAAAGGCGCGCAGATCGGAAAAGAGCAGGGTGGCCTCCCTTCTTCCTTTCCCTGTCGGCAAGGCCCCGGATCATATCGTTTCCCGCATCCCCCAGAACCCCGAGTTCATCATTGGAGGTCACACCGATTCTTTGGGTGAAATTCCCATCCTTGACCCTGCCCACCACACCCAGCATGGCCCCGATAGGACGCAGGATGGAATGGCCCACCAGAACGTTCAGCCGCAGGGCGATGACAATGAAAATGCCGCAGAGAACCAGAGAAAATATGAAGATCTCCTGTGCCAGCTCCGCGGCAGGAAGGGAACTTCCCCGGGTCTCCCACTGGATAAAGGCCAGGGTGGTAAGGAGGATGACCATGGGATTGATGGTCCCGGCCCCGTTCAACATTCGAATCCGCCTCAGGATGGAGATTCCGACGGTTCCCTCCACTTCGGCAAGTCGGCCCTCGGGAAAGAAGAAGGGGATGAGGGTCTTCCTGGCATGATCCTCGATCAGGAAAAAGGCAAGGGGTGCCGTAACCAGTCCTATCATGAAGACACGTATGAACAAAAAGAGGCAGGTCCTGAGGGAGGCGTCACGAAAGAGATAAAAGGCGGTCACGACC
>JAFDIX010000727.1 GCA_019307805.1 Deltaproteobacteria bacterium
GGCAAAGGGGGCACTCCCGCCCAATCCGAGGCCAGCGCCGTGATGGAGCTTGCCGAGCGGTTCAGTTTTTTCAATTTCTGTAAAAACCCGGACAATTTCTTTGTAGAGGAATACCGCAATCTGAAGGACCGCGCCCTGCCCTTTGAGTTCATCGCCCGATCCGTGCATGATGACTCCGAGGAACGGGATATTGCCCGGGAGGTCTTCTCTCGACTGCCTCTCCAATGGACCATGGCCTACAACCTCACCCGCCGGGAAGAGGTCCTGATACCCTTCACCTGGTTTTACACCATCAACGAATTCAATGGGCCCTCGGCCGGCAACTGCGTGGAGGAGGCCCTGAGCCAGGGCATATGCGAAATTGTGGAAAGGCATGTGTCCTCGGTGGTCAGTCGTGACAAACGGAACACACCAAGGATTAATGTGCAGTCCCTATCCGACCCCCTGGTACTGGAGATGCTGCAAAAGTATGATAAGGCGGGTGTCAAATTGTTTATCTCGGATTTTTCCCTGAATACGGGAATCCCCAGCGTGGGGGTCCTTGCCTATGACCCCTCGACCTTTCCCGAAAAGAGCGAGATCGTCTGGACCGCGGGTACGACCCCGGACCCACAGAAGGCATTGAGCCGGGCCCTGACGGAAACGGCCCAGCTGGCGGGCGATTTCAATACCAGTTCCAATTATGTGGCCAGCGGTCTTCCAAAATTCAACCGCCTTGACGAGGCCCGGTTTGTTATTGAGGCCGAAAGGTCAGTGGATATTTCGGAGTTACCGGACCTTTCCCATGACAACATCAAGGTGGAGGTGGAAAACTGCATCTCTGCCCTGTCGCGAATCGACATGGAGGTCATAGTAATCAATACCATGCACCCCCTGCTCGAGATCCCCGCCTTTTACACGATCATACCCGGCGCCCACTTCAGGGAACGGGCCGCCGGTACCAGTGTGGGCATGTTCTCTGCCAAGCTGATCGCTGAGAGCGGAAATGTCCCACGGGCCATTGGAGAATTGGAGAACATGGATTCTCTCATGCCCGGGAAATACTATATCCAGTTCTTCCTGGGTACCGCCTATCTGGCAGCAGACGAACCGGTCCGGGCGCTCCGGCATCTGGAAACGGCCCTTGCACTGGATCCCAGGGACGAGGACATTGCCAGCATCTATTCCTACATGGGACAGTGTCTCAAGGAGATGGAACAATACGGCGAGGCCATAAAAACACTTGAAAAAGGAAATGAATGCGATAGGGAAAGAACCGATATCCACAATCTCATGGGATATTGTTTTTTCAAGCTGAAAGACCACGAAAAGGCGATACAGTGCTTTAGAAATGTGCTGGATCTGGATCCCAGTTCCGCAATCGACTATGCAAACATCGCATCCAACTACCGGGACATGGGTGACAAGGGGCAGGCCGTCAGATATTACCGTCTGGCCCTGGAACTGGACCCCTCCATAGAATTTGCCCGTGAAAATTTGGAAAAACTGGAAGACAAGTAGCGGCAAATAGGTTTTTATCCATTACTCCAGTACTCCATCACTCCAAGTTCCTATCTAAGTTCATCCGTGGCAAATCCTATATGAACAATCCATCAGCCCCTCGTCGATGGTTTCTGGAAAGGCCTTACGAGAGCGTTATTTTGGAACCTACACTGTTCAGCACAAAGGCATCGGAGAAAACATCTGAGACCTGCTGAATCGCCTTCCACCCTGTACAATGCATGGGGACTATGACCTCAGGATCATCCTGCTTCAGTTCCTTAATGGTCCTGTCGATGATCGGTTCAAAGGGGGGACCGGTCAGGTGAAAACCACCCAGGATGGCATACACCTTCTCCATCCCGGCCAGCTTCTTGGAATACCGCACCGTGTTGACGATCCCTGCGTGGCTGCAGCCGGAAATGATTACCAGCCCTCTCCCCTTGAGAAGGAGAACCAGGGACTGATCATCGGTCATGGGATCCTTCTCCAGTTTCCCATCTTTCTCCACCAGGGCCCCGGGGAGTCCCTTTTCAAATCCCGTTGTTCTCTCAACCTCCCCCGTCACCAGGACATGCCCGTCCATAATCAGGGTCGGTTCTCGGGACTCAATCACCTGGACATTTCGGGCCTCCAGGTCTTCTCTGACCAGGTTGCGGGGAAAACGGAGCTTCCTCCCATCCGGCAATTCCTTAAACCGTGGAAACATGAATGCATCCGGATGGAGAACCATGGGTATGGGACCCCCTATTCTATCCAGAACAGGATAAAGGGCCCCGGTGTGGTCCTGGTGGGCATGGCTCATGACGATTATTTCGATTTCTTTGGGATTAATACCCAGCCTGTCCATGTTATGGGGGACGCCGATCTCCGTGTGCCCGGTATCCATGAGAAGGGTGTGACTCTCCCCGTTTTGATAGAGCGTAATCAGCAGGGAAAGACCGTGCTCGGCCACCAGGGCATCCCGCGGGACCTCATCGCCCTTGACCAGGGAGGGCCTTTTCACAACCTCAGAGTCCTTCAGCAGGGCATCAGAATAATTAGCAGGGCATCAGAATAATTATCCATGAGGGTCAAAACGTCGACCCGATCGACCTCTTTTAACGGCAAGGGTAACGCACCCATATTTTCATTCTCCCTTTATAATGGTTTTTGGTTCATCGATATAACGATTACTGAACAAACCTCGCTTATACGACGAGGGGTTCACTAATGGTCTGATTAAAATCAACTATTCTTCAACTCGGAATTACTC
>JAFDIX010000728.1 GCA_019307805.1 Deltaproteobacteria bacterium
GCTGGAACAATAAATCCGACAGTTGATACAAATTCATTGCTCCATCGACATGGCGAAAGGCTCAAGGCATAGGGCTTAAGGTGAAAAAGACAGTCTGATGTACCTTACCCGTGCGCCGTACGCCATGCACCTTGTGCCTTTGCTCAAATGAATCCGGTTTTCAATCCATGGCTTACGCGTTTAAATCCAGTAATTTACAATACGAGGCACTAGTGTTTCTGCAGAATGAGAGGTATGGGTGACCATGTGTCTGCTTCTCCTGGCACTTCATCCCAGGCCCGGGTGCAAACTCCTACTCGCAGCAAACCGGGACGAGTACTACGACCGCCCCACGGCTCCGGCAGAATTCTGGAAGGAGGCGCCGGACCTCCTTATTCTGGAAGGAGGCGCCGGACCTCCTTGCCGGCAAAGATCTTCGCGCAGGGGGAACATGGCTCGGCATCACCAGGACCGGACGCATTGCAGCAATCACCAATTTTCGTGACCCCTTGGCAATAAAAGAGCGTGCCCCTTCACGGGGGGAACTGGTCACACGATTTTTGATGGGCGATGAATCACCTAGGGCATTTATTGACATGCTGGCACGGGAAGGAATCGTTTATAACGGTTATAATCTTGTCCTGGGGGCCCAGGGAAAGCTCTTCTGGTACTCCAACCGCGGCAAGGGTCCACATGCACTCACCTCCGGATACTATGGGCTCAGCAACCACCTTCTCGATACCCCCTGGCCAAAGGTAGCTTGGAGCAAAAAAACCTTTACCGCCCTTTTTTCACAAGCAGATGCCCCTTCCACCGAATCCATTTTTCACATGTTGGGAAACCGCAGGGTCGCAACCGACGATAGCCTTCCGGATACCGGCGTAGGCCTTGAATGGGAGAGAATTCTTTCTCCTGTTTTTATTGCGAGCCCGGCCTACGGTACCCGCTCCTCCACGATTCTGTTCATTGATGAAGAGAACCGCGTGACCTTTCTGGAAAGGACCTACGATCCGGAAAATCCCGATCACCATGAGACACATCCGTTCAAATTTATTATTTCGCCCTGATCCGCTCCCATGGTCCGGTTAATGGGCTAAAAGGTTTCGTAATGGGCAAATTCTGAAATTTCTCGACGTTTGGGGACAGGAGAATCCTTTGCGGGAAATCCCATCGGGAGAATAGCCACGACCTCATAGCCCTCTCCTACCTTGAGAACTTCCTTTGCCCTGTCGTTGTCAAACATGCCGACGACAACCGTTCCCAGCCCGAGATCATGGGCCGTGAGGCAGATGTTCTGGGTAGCGATGCCGAGATCAAACATGAACCAGTCGCCGTGTTTCGTGGTCACCTCATCCTTGTAAAACCCTGAACTGCGTAACTTTGCGCAGAGTACAATTACCAATGGGGCCATCGCCATCCCCTTCCGCGCAGGATTGGTCTTGGGCAGGGTCTCTGTAACCGCCTCCCGTACGCCTGGATCCTTTATTACGACTACCTCCCAGCATTGGGTATTTGCCCATGACGGCGCCCAGCGGACCGAATCGAGAATCTGCTGCACCATTTCTTCAGGCACTTCCTTTTCCTGGTACCTGCGTATGCTTCTTCTTTCCTGAATGATGCTCTTGAGATCAGCCATAGAATATCCTCCACATCTTTGAATGGTTTTGCCCGCCTCACCCGGGCCTTTTCTGAAGACCGGGAATACAGCAGAACAAAAGAACTGTCAAGGAGAACGTGAAAAAAAGGACGGGGGAAATTCAATAAAATGACATCGGGCGTTCAGCGGCACTCCCACTCATAGTAGCTCAAGCCCTTTGGCCGCATGCAATTCCAAATAGTGCTTTCATAGCATTCACAAAGAGACCAGGATACCAGGGAGGTTGTATCGATACACGGCTTGGGATCCAACTTTGCTTTGGAGACATACTTGTGGCAATCCCTTTCCGCGCAATAATAGAATTTATCATAGTCCTGCCAGGGGGAGTTGCATGTGCCGCCGCCGCCGGAATGGGTTACTGTCATGTCTACACGTTTATTCCCATGGTAGGCCTTGAAATAGTAATAGGGTTTACCCCAGCGGTATTCAGAGGCGGGGACTACCTGATCGAAACCACAATAGTAGCCTTTTGGTTCCCATTTCCCTGAACTGGGGCACCTCACACTGCCGCTCGCAGTGACACCCCGGGAATCACTCACTTGAATGATGGCCGACCCGCATGCAGTTCCACCGGCACTGAGTACATTTGTTTCCTGATCGCTGTAGGTTCTTGCTTTGGATAATGAAAAACCCGTTCCTGTCACGGACCACGTATAGGGCGGGCTTCCCCATCCTTGACTATCCACCCATGCATCCACTTCCTCTTGCCGTTGCACAGTATCGCTGCCGGCATAGAGGACCGGATCAAGGACCCACTTTTCAATGTTGGAGACATTCCCGGGGACGGTGGGAACCACGCAACTGCCCAGGGCGGTTTCACTGCTCCATATCATAAAGGACACGAGAAGGGTTGTCAGACCCACCAATAGCAGCCACCTATTGCGAATATGATGAACAGCCGCCAATGCCCTCATGACCTTTTCCCTATCGCCTGTTTTACCCGACCCGGTATTTGCCGTCTGAGTAGAACAAGGTGAATTTTCCTCCCGATCCAAAGGGAAGTTGTTATGAGTGGGGCTCCTTGACCGGATCATGGCGGGGGTATCATTCATAGGAGATGGGGGTTATGAATGGGATTTTTATCATCCGCACCCCCGCCATGCCGGTCAAAGGAGAAGGAGGATTGGAATGCAACTCCTTTAGTACTTTTGTAGTACAACATCCATGCCAA
>JAFDIX010000729.1 GCA_019307805.1 Deltaproteobacteria bacterium
AATACGTCGCAGGTCGGAGCGACCGAAGGCAATCCGCCTGAGGCGGACAAGCACAGCAGATGACATTTTGCTGAAGCTCAGGTCAGCCTTTGATGACTCCGAGCGGCTTGAGCCGCACCACCTTTTTCGCGATTCCGGCCCCGTGCACCACATCCACCACGTCATTGACATCCTTGTAGGCCTCCGGGATTTCCTCCACAAGGGTGGACCGGCTTGCCCCGCGCACAATGATCCCCTTGTCCTCCAGTTCCCCGGCAATGTCCCTGCCCTTGGCCGTTTTTTTGGCCTGGCGCCTGCTCATGAGGCGGCCGGCACCGTGGCAGGTGGAACCAAAGGTCTCTCCGTATCCCTGTTCCGTGCCCACGAGCACGTAGGAGGCCCTGCCCATGTCCCCGGGGATGAGTACGGGTTGTCCCACCTTTTGATACCTTCCAGGGACTTCGGGATGCCCGGGCGGAAAGGCGCGGGTCGCGCCCTTGCGGTGCACGCAGAGGCGTTTCTTTTTGCCGTCTACCTCGTGGGTTTCCATCTTGGCCATGTTGTGGCAGACATCGTAGACGAGCCCCAATTGCAGGTCCCTGGGGCCCAGCTGAAAGACCTGTTCAAAGGCGTCACGCACCCAGTGGGTGATCATCTGGCGGTTGACGAATGCGAAGTTGGCAGCGCAGGCCATGGCGGAGAGGTATTCCCTGCCTTCCCTGGAGTCCATGGGTGCGCAGCAGAGCTGGCGGTCGGCCAGTTCAATGCCGTATTTCCGGGAGGCCCGCATCATGATCTTGATATAGTCGTCACACACCTGGTGTCCCAGGCCCCGGGACCCGGTGTGGATGAGCACGGTCATCTGGTCCTTGAACAGGCCCATGGCAGCGGCGGCATTGGGGTCAAAGACCTCGTCCACATAGCCCACCTCCACAAAATGGTTGCCCGAGCCGAGGGTCCCCAGTTGGGCCCGGCCACGGTCCAGGGCCTTGTCACTCATATGTTGGGGGTCGGCCCCGGGAATGCATCCATGGGCCTCGATGTGGTCCCGGTCCTGCTCAGAGCCGTACCCCTGCTCCAGGGTCCACTGCACGCCCTTTTTCAGGACCTTCTTGAGTTCCGCAACAGGGAGCTTCAGGTCCTTTCTGCGGGAGCCCACACCGGCCGGGATGCTGCGGAACAGGGCCTCCACAACAGGCCGCATCTTTTCCCGGGCATCATCGCGGCTCAGACCTGAGCGCAGGAGCCGGACCCCTCAATTGATGTCATATCCCACCCCGCCGGGTGAGATAATCCCGGTGCCCTCTTCAAATGCCGCCACCCCGCCTATGGGAAAGCCGTATCCCAGGTGGATGTCCGGCATGGCCATGGATGGGCCCACGATGCCGGGAAGGGTGGCCACGTTGACCACCTGGTTGAGGCTCTGGTCCTTGAGAATGACCTTCATCATTTTCTCATCCGCATAGACCAGCCCCTCGGTGCGCATTTTCCCCTCCCTGGGAATCCGCCACCGCCACTCATCCACTTTCTCCACCTTGATCTTCCGGCCCTCTTTCATTTCTCAATTCCCTCACAAAAAGGAGATGCTCCGCACTATGCACCCCTGTCAGCCTCAGGCTGATTCAACCTTGCCTTTTCCCCCTTCCGCAGTCCGAATTCCCGGCGTCGCCTTCGGCTATGCCGCGGCAAGCCGCCTTCCTATATATCCAGAATAACTTCCCCCACCCACAAATCCTCTTTCCGAAAAATTCGAAGCTGGTGATAGGTGGCCCCCTTCACCGTGGTCTTGATGGGATGCCTTCCCGTATCATAGGGCTCGCCGCCTGCTGTGGCCACCATACGGTGTTCTTCCAGGGAAAGGATCGCGAAATCCCTGAAAAGCATCTCCCGGGTGTCAAAAAGATAGATGAACTCGTTGAGCCAGGCAATGAGCAGGGGTTCCCATCCATCGGCCTCAACGGTGATATCCCTGGTTTCTTTGGGTTCAATGGTATCCAGATCCGTGATGACCTCAAACAGGGCTTCGCCGGCATGTTGAAAGATCTCTTCCCGGTCTTCACCAAAGACCCGAATCCCGATATCCCCGGTGTGGTCAATGAACTCGAACTTTTTTTGTGTCCCCTGTGACATGCTTCATTATAGAGAGGCGCCCCGGGAAAGTACACAACTGAAAGGGGGAAATGAATAATCCAACAATCATGTTGATCCTGTCAGAAATTATTTGATATGGATGCCCAAAAAAACTTGCATCCATGCACAATTTTTTGTGCGTCCTTGCATATTAAATTTGCAGGATGTTCCCATTTGATTCCAGCGTGGATTTTAGATCCTATTCACCGAACCAGGAATTTCGAGGAAAATGAAAACCTTAGAAATTTATTTTCTCCTCCATACTAGAAATCAAAAAAAATCATTTATGTGATGTTGCTGGCACAAAAGTTGAAGTATTCAAAAATCAAAGCGCCAGTTTCTTAGAAAAAATCCAACCTAACCTGAAACATTATTAATAGAGAACATTCTCGGCAAAGGGAAACATAATTC
>JAFDIX010000730.1 GCA_019307805.1 Deltaproteobacteria bacterium
CTATGTGGCAGACAGATACCGGGCTCAATACAATATGGAATGGAATAATATCATCGATGTGACCAACCTGATTACCGTATGCAGGATGGTCGTAAATTCGGCGCGCTGCAGGGAGGAGAGCCGGGGCGCCCACTACAGAGAGGATTTTCCGGACACCGATAACGAGGAATGGCTAAAGAATATCTATCAGAGAAAGGGGGATGGATTTCAGCTCGAGTTGACGCAAAAACCTGTTGTCCTGAATCGTTTCAAGAGGGAAGAAATAGAAGACCGGTTTTTTGAAAAAGTCAAGAGACAGTGATTCCGACTTCCGGGATGTGTACCCAATGGATAAAGACCTGTCGGAACAGGCCCCTGAGAAAAATAGCCATGAAGGGTGAGCCAGTGTTCATCCAGAAATGAGATAGTTTTTACAAGGTCAAGAAAGGTGAGGACTTTAACCACAGGAATACATTGAAGTATTTCGAGGCTTAAAATCCGAATCTGACGCAGAAATTGTGAAAAATAGCCATTTATGGATGGGCACGCGCTATGAACCTTTAACCGCGTACAAGATTTTGTCGTCGTGACGTAAAGGTTCAAGTGGTCCAGGATCTATGCTTGTTGGCATTCTGCTTTTGACAACGTTTTCGGATATGCCATGGAGGGCTGATGAAAAACAAGATTATCATAACAGCTGCGGTTACAGGTTCTTTGCCTACAAAAGAGATGAATCCGGCTGTTCCGTATACGCCCAAGGAAATCGCAGATGCTGCCGTCGAGAGCGCAAAGGCGGGCGCCGCAATCGCCCATATCCACGTGAGAGAACCGAAAACAGGCGTCCCTGCATTCAAAACAGGGCTTTTCAAAGAGGTGCTGGACCGTATTAGAGATCAATGCGATATGGTAGTTAATTTAACCACCAGCGGGTTACGTTTGAAAGGACCTGATATCATTTCCCAGAGGCTGGCCCCCGTTTATCTGAAGCCCGAGATCTGTTCTTTTGACCTGGGCTCGATGAATTTCGGCGACCGCGTTTTCAACAATTCACGCCAGTGGGCCAAAGAAGGCGCGAGATGCATGCAGGAAAACAATGTAAAACCCGAAATGGAAGTATTTGATGTCGGACATATCCATCAGGCTATCGATCTCATAAAGAGGGGATTGGTTGACCCCCCTCCATTTTTTCAACTCGGTATGGGAGTGAAATGGGGCATTGAGGCGTCTCCTGAGAACCTTCTATTCATGAAAAGCAAGTTGCCGGCGGATGCTGCTTGGAGTGTCCTCGGGATAGGAAAGACTCAACTTCCTATGATCACCATGGGTATCCTTTTGGGCGGCAACGTCAGAGTGGGTTTCGAAGACAATATCTATATTAAAAAGGGGTATCTGGCCAAAAGTAATGCTCAGATTGTTGAAATGGCCGCTGACCTCGCTGAACGTCTCGGTCGAAGCGTGGCTACACCTGACGAAGCGCGGCGGATGCTCGGCATTAAGGAGTCAAAATAAGCTGGAAATAGCTCTCCTCCCCAATATCTATCCCTCGTAAACGTATCAGATGTGACACCAATTCTGCTATGGGCTCCGGTGAATTCTAACGCAACATCGGGGTTTACTTACCTTCTTTGAGGAAAACCTTGTGGTATTCCTCTTCGGCAAGGCAGGTCTTCAGCAACCGTGTGAGAAGGTCAAAAAGCTCCTCCATGTCGCCCTGAGATATCCGCTCCCGGATGAGGGCCATGCACTCGTCATCTGAAAATTTCTGGAGATAATATGTCAGAGTGTTTTTATCCCCTTCACGGTCAAAACCGAAACCCACAAGACCATCAAATTCTTCTACAAATTGGTGAGTATGTTTTGTCATCAGAACCCCATGGGATGGTTTATCAGGATTACAGATATATCGGTCATCATAGGCTTGCGGTGAAGGATTACCGTAACCCGGCAGATTCGCTGCGGGGCATTGCAGTCGCTGCATATACCGGTCTCGGCACAGGGCGTTTCCATACCAAGACTCTTGGCCCTCATCGGTCCGGCAACATCTCTGACTCTCGTGAGTGCCGATTCGAGATCAGGGGTAACCTTGTTCATCCCTGCAACAATCAGGACTTTCTTTGGGCCAAAGGTCATTGCATTGGTCCGGTTGCCTACTCCGTCCACATTGATTACCTCTCCGGTGACCGAAATAGCATTGGCGCTGCAAAGGAAGCAATCACACCTCCCCTGCTGGAGGCGTATTTTTAGATCCTCATCCTTAGTAAGACCTGTTTGCCAGTGATCATATACAGTCTTACCATCGGCCTTCAACTTTTCTATTATCCCCAAAGACCTTGTGGTATCAGATCCCGCGAATCCAAAGGTTTCATGATCTGAGACCATGCCGAGGATAAGGTCTTTTGCCTCATCAGGAGTAGAGACAAAATGGGCGTCAAACCCATGCTTTTTCAGATTCTTGACACATCTCTCCCCCAGCTTTTCCCAGAGCCATGGTTGATAACTGTCCCCCATCATTAGACCTCCGCTGGTTTGTTATTG
>JAFDIX010000731.1 GCA_019307805.1 Deltaproteobacteria bacterium
CAGATCTACGACATCATTCTTCGGGAAAGCCTTCCTCTACCCGTACTCACCCTTGAGGGGGATCGACCCGGGAAAATCGACGGGCGCACCGCATTCCGGCTGGAGGCATTTGTTGAGATGTTAAAGGATAGGAAGTCAGGCTAGCCGGGACCCATTTTCCCGCTGATGAAGGCCTCTGCAACTTCCACGTCTTTCCTGCTTCCAATAAACAGGGGAACCCTCTGGTGCAGCTCTTCGGGCTGCACATCAAGGATTGGGCCGTGTCCGTCACTGGCATAGCCGCCTGCCTGTTTCACCACCATGGCAAGGGGATTGGCCTCTACCATGAGCCGCAGTTTACCTGTGGGCTTTTTAGGATCTTTCAGGTCCGCAGGATACATGAAAATCCCGCCCTTCAGGAGATTGCGGTGAAAATCCGCCACCAGGCTTCCCACATAACGGGCGGTGTAGGGGCGCCCTGTTTTTTTGTCCTTTGTCTTAAAATAGTCAATCGCCGCCTTTGTTTTCTCGTCCCAGTATCCACAATAACTTTCATTGACGCTGTATATCTTCCCCCTTTCCGGGATGCGGATATTCTCATGGGAGAGGAGGAACTCCCCCACACTGGGATAAAGGGTAAAGCCGTGAACCCCGTCACCGGTGGTGTACACCATCATGGTGCTGGATCCGTAAATAAAATAGCCTGCGGCGACCTGTTTACTTCCCGGTTGGAGCACGTCATCGAGGAGAACTTCTTCATTTGCGTCTTTGCTTTCCCTTTTATAGATGCCGAAAATAGTGCCGATGCTCACATTGACGTCGATATTGGAGGATCCGTCCAAAGGATCAAACACGAGAATGTAATTCCCCTTGGGATACTGTGAGGGAATATCGATCAGGTCTGCGACCTCCTCGGACCCCATACAGCAGAGTTGGCCCATATGGCACATGCGCTCAAAAATGACCCTATTGGCGAACACATCCAACTTCTGCACCTGTTCTTCCTGAACATTGACCTCTCCTGTCCCGCCGAGGATGTCTACCAGGCCGGCCTTGTTGACCTCTCGCGATATTACCTTTGCTGCGACTATCAATTCATTGAGCAGGGTCGTGAAGGCACCCGTGGCCCTCGGGTTCTCCCTCTGCTGTCGAAGGATGTGTTCCGTGATGGTGATTCCCACTTGCTTTGCCATTCCTCATCCTCCTATCCGGTGAAAGACGACTATACCATGGTTTTTTTGTATTCAAGTTTGTAGATCTCGGCAAGGGTCAGAAAGATGGTTATTATCAGGGGTCCGTAAATAATGCCCAGAATGCCAAACAGCTTCAGACCCCCAAGAATCCCGATGAAAACAAGAATAGGATTCATACTCATTCCCTTGCCGATGAGTCTTGGTTTAACTACGTATTCCATGATCGAACTGTAAAGGACATTGTAGGCCAGATAGCCCAAGGCCGTATTGGTTTGCCCCTGTATCAGCAGAATGATTGTTGCAGGTATAAAGACCACAGATGCCCCAATAATGGGGAGCAATGCCATGAACCCGATGACCGTGCCCCAGAGAAAAGGAGATCCCAGGCCAAAGAGGTAAAATCCCAGGCCCCCGATGATCCCCTGGGTGATCCCTGAGATGCCGTTCCCGAGAATGACGGCCTTTCCCATCTCCCGGAATTTGGTCGTGACCAGTTCCTGTTGTTGTAGCGGGAATGGAAGGAGTTCGGAAATATAGTCCTTAAGGCGTTCTCCGTCCCGAAAGATATAGTAAATGATCAGCAGCATAAGGAAGAAGTGAATCAGAAAACTGAGCATGTTGGAGGCCATGGCACTGAGCTGCCCGGAGAGGAACAATCCCACCTTTCTGCCAACGGAAGTCGCAAAGTTTCCAATGGTCTCCCGATTCAGTTCGATACCGGAGAATTTGGCCGCCTTTTTGAGCCGTTGGGTCCAAATGTTGTCCTCTTCAAATTTTTGCTGGATCTGTTTCAAGGAAACAGAGTCTCTTGTTCGAACGTAGAAATCAAATGCCTCGTTTGAAAGGGTTCCGACAAAGCCCCCGGTCGGGACAAGCAGCACAAGAAAGATGAGGATTGTCATGAAGAGGGAAGCGGCCTGCTCCCTGTTTCCGAATTTTTTCTTGACCCATGCATAGAGGGGATAAAAGGCGCTGGCAATGAGAAGAGCGAGTACAATGGCGGAGATATAGGTCCAGAAAATCCTGAAGAGCAAAAGAGCAGATCCCAACAGGACAACGAAAAATAACTTGGATGCAAAGCTATTGGCCATTGAATTTATTTTTACTGGTAAAACCTGGTTCTCGGGGCCTGGATTCTTTCCCAGGTTCCACTTGCCGTACTATAGGTTGAGAAGGCATTTCTAGTCAAAGGAATTATTGAGCGGAACAGGACCGTAGATCAAGAAATGCCCCCAGGGAATTGTTCTTCATGGAAGGCAGTGTGAAATGAAGTTTCAATGATCTAGATGGGAATATCCATGGACTTGAGGACTTCGTTGACCTGGGTTTTGTTCATATAT
>JAFDIX010000732.1 GCA_019307805.1 Deltaproteobacteria bacterium
TAATCGGACCCGGGTCCATCGGCCTTATGTGCGTGCAGTGCGCCAAGGCCCTCGGTGCAAGCAGGGTGATCCTTACAGGAACAAGGGAAGAAAGGCTTGCCATCGGGAAACAGGTCGGCGCTGATGATATTATCAACGTGCGGAAGGAAGACCCTGTTGAGAAAATCATGAAACTGACTGGCGGCCTTGGCCCGAACATGGTATTAGTAACAGCGGGCACCGAAGAGAGCCTCGGACAGGCCATTCAAATGGTGCACAGGGGAGGCGATATTGTTTTCATTGCCCACCTTAATGATCCCGTACCTATTGACCTGGGGTTGGCCGTCCAGAAGGGGAACAATATCTTTACCATACGGGGTGAGGGGAGAATGAGCGTCCATCAGGCCCTGGCCCTCATGGAACAGGGTAAGGTCCGGGGAGATGTTTTGATTACCCATACCTTTCCTTTAGATGAGATAAACGAAGCGATTGCCACCTTTGTTGAACGCCGTGATAACGCTATCAAGGTCGTGGTTCATCCCTAGGCGCCTGTCGGCTGAGGCGTCACATAATCGGGGAAGCAATTCAACACATAAAGATGTTTACGTTTTTGTGCAAGGGGGTGACGTCAGAAACGAGTCTGGAGTATTGTTTCGTAACCATTAATTTTTGCCGAGGAGTGTATCATGAAAAAGTTGAGTGTTTTGCTTGTGTTGATTTTGACGGTTGTTTTTTGCTTTAGTGCGGCATGGGCCGGTGATTATCCTACCAAACCCATAACCATGCTCATTCCCTTCGGGGCTGGTGGCTCCACGGATCTCCTTGGCCGGGCACTGGCCAATGACACCGAATCCTATCTGGGAAAGCCCATCGTTCCCATCAACAAGACCGGGGCTGCCGGCGGAATCATGTATTCAACTCTGAAAAACGCAAAGCCTGACGGTTACACCATTGGGTGGGCATCCTTATCCGTAAATACCTGCACCAATATCGGTAATGTTCCCTTCGATTATACCGCCTTTATTCATGTATGCAGAATTGGCTATACAGGGATGCCCATTGCCGTGCGGGCCGATGCCCCCTGGAAAACGATCCCTGAGTTTGTCGCCTATGCCAAAAAGAATCCCGGAAAGATCAAGATTGGAAACGCAGGTACGGGAAGCGGAACCCATTTGACCGCTGTGCTCGTGGAAAAGGTTCTTGGCATAAAGGTTATTCACGTACCCTTAGGCGCCAAGCGTCGTGTGCCGAGTCTTCTCGGTGGTGAAGTGGAAGCAATCTGTGTTCCCCTCCCGGAAGCGGCACCCCAGGTAAAAGCAGGAAATTTCCGCTTTCTCATGATGACCACTGCGAAAAGGGCACCCCTGTTCCCCAATGTTCCGACACTAATGGAGTTGGGCTATAAGATTGACATGGAGCTTTTCAACAGTGTGGCTCTGCCCAAGGGGACGCCTGAGAGCGTTGTTGCAAAGGTGAGGGACTCCTTTCATAAAGGATCCCAAGGACCTACCTTTGTAAAGATTGCCAAGCAAAAAGGATTCACTATCAGCTTCCTGGCCGGAAAGGAATTTGCCGATTACATTGCTATGCAGGATAAAAAAATTGCAAATGCCATGAAAGCCGGTGGTCTGGTCAAAAAAACCAAGAAATAGATAGAAAAGAAGTGGGGGCTGTTTTTTATGCAGCCCCCACGTTTTTTGGGAAATCAGTTCATGCGAACCGCCAATATTATTCTATCCGTCGTATTTATCTCATTCGGGATTTTCTACGCCTACCTGACCTATCAACTCCCTGAGCGGAATCTTCCCAACACCCTGGGCATTGATTTTATGCCCTGGGTCCTGGTGACGTGTCTTTTTATCTTGTCTGTCCTGCTCCTTTTCCAGTCCATTTTTAAAGGGACCTCGGAGAAATATGATTACAAAATCTCCGCCCGAGAGGGATTAGGCATAGTCCTTCTCACGGTTATTGTCTTTCTCTATGTGAAGGGCATGAACTTGTTCGGATTCCTTTACGCCACACCCCTCTTTGTAGCCGTCCTGATGCTGATTTCCGGCTCCAGAAAGTGGAAGGAATTGCTTCTCACCGTGTTTTTTGTGACTCTCGGCATCTATTTCTTTTTCATTAAAATATTCAGGGTACCCCTGCCGGATGGGAGTCTCTTTTAGACTTTGCGAGAATTGATGTGAACGGACCTATAATTTCAGCCTTATTTGAAGTACTTCAAATCCAGAATCTTTTCGCAAGCGCCATAGGTGTGGCCTTCGGCCTTTTCATCGGTTCCACACCCGGACTCACTATTTCGTTGGGCATGGTGCTCCTTTTGCCTATCACCTTTAACCTCCCTGCCGTCACCGCCGTATGTCTCCTTCTGGGACTTTATGCCGCCGGGATGACAGGTGGTTCTCTTTCCGCAATCCTGCTGAACATCCCCGGCACCCCTTCGGCATCAGCTACAGCCATCGACGGCCATGAGATGGCCAAAAAAGGTCGCGCAGGTGAGGCCCTGGGAACGGCCGTTATCTCATCTTTT
>JAFDIX010000733.1 GCA_019307805.1 Deltaproteobacteria bacterium
GTGAATGAGCCGGTTGATTGTGGGGGACGAATAGTCAGGCCCGGAGATCTGGTGGTTGCTGATTACGATGGGGTGGTTGTCGTTCCAAGGGATGCGATCGAAAAGATATATCCCCTGTGCCTCGAATATGCCGAAAAAGAGAAGGCGCAAAGGGAAGCCCTGGAGTCGGGAACGCCTTTAACCGACTTGGTGAAAGGCATTCTGTGACAGAGACTATGCCTGCAAACCCTCCCCATCTGGGCGAATATGATGTGGCAGTGATTGGCGGCGGCGTGATAGGCGCCATCATCGCCAGGGAGCTCTCTAAGATGGAGGGCCGTTTTGCCCTTTTGGAGAAGAATGCCTTCCCCGGTTTTGGTGTTTCCAAATCCGGTCTGTCACAAATCCATCTTCCCGATTTTTGCCCGCCCGGCTCCCTGAAGGGGCGATTGTGCAAGGATGCCCCTGAGAGATTCAAGGCACTTTCCAAAGAATTGGACACGGAATACCGGGAGATCGATGAACTCTGGCTGGCCTGAAGGCCGCCAGAAGCAGAGGGGAAGCAAACGGGGCCACAGGGTATGAAATCATTGGTCCGGAAAAGATCAGGGAGTTGGAGCCCCACGTTACCCCGGAGGCCGTTGCGGCCCTCTATGCAAAAGGAGTGGGTGTCATCTATACCCCTGAGTGGACCTTTGCCTTTTTTGAAAACGCCGTTCAAAACGGCGTACAGGCCCACATGGAGACTACTGTCACGGGCATAGAGAAACGCGATGACGGCTCCTTCTTGATCATCACCTCAAAGGGTGCCCTCTCGGCAAATCACATCGTAAACGCCGCCGGCCTCTATGCAGACGAAATCGCTGGAATGGTGGGAGACCATGATATTCGTCTTGCGCTTCGAAAAGGCACGATGTTGATCTTTGACAAGTCGGCCTCCCACCTGGTACGCAACATGCTTTTCGGCACCTTCAGCGAAAAACAAAGCCAGGATATTGCGCCCACTTCCCACGGAAACCTGATCCTGGGGATTCATTATGTGCAGCCTGCGCATAAAGAAGATACCAGAGTCCCTCCTGAAGGCGTTAGGGAGACCTTGAAATTGGGAAAACAGTTGATTCCCGCCCTGTCGGAAAAGGATATCATCACCAGTTTCTCGGGAATCCTTGCAACCCCTGCAATGACCCGGGATGGCGACTTCTACATCGCCCCATCGGAATCGGCTTCCGGAATGATTCATGTTATGGCGGGGGCCCCCGGCCTGTCAGCATCACCGGGGATTGCGGATCTCGTGATAAAAATGCTTCTGGAGGCCGGGCTGGATCTTCCTGAAAACAGGACCTTTCAAAAAAAGAGATCGGGGTGGGGCAGATTTGAAGGGGCCACGCCGACCGAAAAAACCGAGATGATCGCCGAAAATTCCAAATATGGACATATCCTCTGCCGGTGTGAGCATGTAACCGAGGCAGAAATAGTGGCAGCCGTCAATAAGGGGGCCAACACCCTGGATGCCGTCAAACACCTCACCAGGGCGGGTATGGGCCGGTGCCAGGGCGGCTTTTGCGGAATATCTCTATTAAAGCACATCTCCGAACAGATGGGGATCCTCCCTACTGAAGTGACGAAAAAGGGAGAGGGATCAGAACAAATCACACCAGGGCGGTGGATTCTATACCGGGGAGCAGATTATCATGAGTCGGCCTCATATTGACCTGGCCATCATCGGATCCGGTCCTGCAGGACTTGCTGCAGCGGTGGCTGCAAAGCAAAAAGGGATAAAGGATGTGGTCGTCTTTGAACGGGATGAACGGCCTGGGGGTTGGGGGTATTCTTCCGCAATGCATTCACAACGGCTTTGGGCTGGAGAAATTCCGTGAGGAACTGACAGGGCCTGAGTATGCCAGACGCTACATCAGAATGGCCCAGGAAAACCATGTGGATATTGAACTGGATACCATGGTGCTGGAATTGGATAAATCCAGGACCCTTACCGCCGTCAGTGAAGGGCGGGGGCTCAGGGCCTACCAGTGTAAATCCATCATTCTTGCCATGGGGTGCAGGGAGAGACCGAG
Source organism: Deltaproteobacteria bacterium (assembly GCA_019307805.1). Lineage (GTDB taxonomy): Bacteria > Desulfobacterota > DSM-4660 > Desulfatiglandales > HGW-15 > JAFDIX01. The sequence continues at coordinate 2,052 of JAFDIX010000733.1, forward strand.
GGGCGCCATAGGGATTCCAGGGACCAGACCGGCAGGCATCTTCACCGCCGGACAGGCCCAGCGACTTATCAATATTGAAGGATATATGCCCGGACAAAGGGTCGTGATCCTGGGTTCCGGAGACATCGGGATGATCATGGCAAGGCGCCTGACCCTGGAAGGGGCGGAAGTCAAGGCCGTGGTAGAGATACTCCCCTACACGAGCGGCCTGATCCGAAATGAGGTCCAGTGTCTGCGCGACTTCAATATTCCCCTCTTGCTGAATCATACGGTGGCTGAGATACACGGGGAAAACCGGGTACAAGGCGTGACCATTGCAAAGGTGGATTCTTCATGGAACCCCGTCCAGGGAACCGAAGAACGGGTGGAATGCGATACCCTCCTGCTTTCAGTGGGACTCATCCCCGAGAACGAATTGTCCAAGATGGCCGGGATATCCATTGATCCCAAAACAGGTGGACCTTACGTAAATGAGCTTCTGGAAACGAACATAGAGGGTATTTTTTCCTGCGGTAATGTGCTCCATGTTAACGATCTTGTGGATAATGTTTCTACAGAGGGTGAAATCGCCGCCGAGGGTGCTTATGTTCGCAATAGGGGCAAAAGACCTGAAAAGACCCGCACATTTACCCTGGAAGGAGATCAATCTATTGCACAGATAGTCCCCCAGGGAATCAGCGGTGGGCGGTCCAGGACCATTTACCTGCGCCTCAGCAAACCCATGGATAAAATGACGTTGAGAATCGGGGATGTCTTCCAAAAAAAGTACCCCTATGGGAGACCAAGCGAGATGATCCGCCTGAAGATACCCAAAAAGACGTTGGATGAAGTGGATCCTTCAGTCAAAATTCTAAAAATAATTTGCGAGGAGCGTTAGGAAGTGGAGAAAACCCGCGAAATCATCTGTATTACCTGCCCAAAGGGATGTGATGCCCAGGTGTGGCAGGAAGGCGAATCCATCAAGATCAAGGGCAAGATATGTAAAGAGGGAAAGGCATATCTTCAGCAGGAGTTTATAGAACCTGTGCGGGTCTTGACCTCCACTGTGGTCGTTGAAAACAGCCGGGCAACAAGGCTTCCCGTGCGAACGGCCAAGGCCATTCCCAAAAAACAGCTTTTTCAGTGTTTAGAGGAAATGATGAAGGTAAGGGCAAGCCCCCCCATCGAGATGGGGCAGGTCATTATTCCCAATATTCTTAATACGGGCGTGGATGTGATTGCATCCGATGATCTGCCCGTCTGAAGGCCTACAACTCAAAATGATAGACTAAAAAAACTCACAAGGAGGATAACCAATGGCTTCAAAAAGCGTCGTAGAGAAATTCTGGGAAGTGAATCCCGAATCAGAAATATGGTGGGATTCATCACCCCTGATTTATGAAAAATGGCGAAACAATATGATGAACAAAGCATCGGACAAGGAAGAGATGCAAGCCTGGCTGAACCGTTTGTACAGCGAAGATAACAAACCTGAGGATAATCTCTTTCGGGGCGTCACCACCAATCCGCCTCTCTCCTATAACGCCATCAAAGATGATCCGGATTATTGGTCCAAATGGATCGATGAACATATCCAGAAGGAGCGCTGTACGGATACTGAGGTTGTTTTCTGGGACACCTACAAGGAAATCGTCAAGAGGGGCTCGCAAACCTATATGCCCAAGTTTGAGGCGAGCAACTACAAATATGGCATGATCTCCGGCCAGGTAGATCCCCGTATTCGGCATGACGCAGACAAAATGTTTGCGCAGGGGTTAGAAATCCATGCCCTCTCCCCGAATGTGATGATCAAGATACCTGGAACGGCAGAAGGATACGAGGTGATTAAGCGGTTGACGGCCAAGGGGATTCCCACAAACAATACCCTGTCCTTTATGATCTCCCAGTTTGTGGCCTGCATGAATGCCGTGGTAGAGGGTATGAAAGAGGCCCAGGCCAATGGAATAGACCTCTCTCAGTGGCGTTCCGTGATTACGGCCATGAGTTCCCGCTTCGGGGAATTGGGTGATTTGGAGAAGGACGCCCAGGACAAGGGCATCGATCTGAGTGAATCAGACATGCGATGGGCGGAAATTGCGGTCTTTAAAAAGGCCTGCAGGCTCGTGGAAGAAAACAGTGAGTACCCAGGAAAGATGCTCCTTTGCTCCATGCGGTCGCCGGGGCCGATGCAGTGTATACCTGCCCTCCCCCCTATCTGGAAGGGCTCTTTTTCAAAGCGAATCACATCGATTTCAGTGACCAGGTCCATGATCCTGTCCCCCAGGATGTCATGGACAAGCTCATGAAGATCCCCTATTTCGAAAAAGGCTATGCAGAGGACGGGTACACGGCAGAGGAGTTCAACCAGTATCCTCCCCTGTTGGAAACTGCCAGGCAATTCAGTGGGGCAACCCAGGAAATGGTGGATTTTGTAGGATCTC
>JAFDIX010000734.1 GCA_019307805.1 Deltaproteobacteria bacterium
CTGCATGACCCGGTTCTGAAAATGGAGCGGAGCAAAAGGCACCGGGGTCCCCTGGGGGCCTGAGTTGACCAGGACCAGTTGGCGCTCACTTCCCATCAGGGTAGTCTGATACAGGACCTCCGCGTAAAGCTCGAAACCCCTTAACCCCGGCCGGATAACCTTTTTCACCTGCTCCAGTGCCGCATCCTGAAGTGCTGCGGTCCCTTTGATCAGATCTATCTCCTCCGCACTTTTGATCACCTTGATATGATCGATCTGGTCAGTGGCATCCATAAAATGACACCCTGGCAGCTCTTTTACCAGATGCTCAAAAAAATTCACCGGGATGTAGGATTTTCCTACCAGACCGACGGTCGCGTCCTTTTTTTTCTTCAAAACCCCGACCGCCAATTCTGCATCATAGGTGCTGGTGTAATGCGCAGACGGAAAATAGGGCGCACCCAACCTCTCTTTGACCCCTCGGACTGCCCAGGGCGGCGGTCCTGGGTCACTCGGTGCCAGTGCACCGCATGAAATCAGGGTCATCTCCTCATCTGCCGGGAAGATGACCGTGTAGGGGTAACTGTGGCGGGCAGGGATGTCCGTGAACCATTTGACATTTCCCCCCAGGAATTCTTCGTCGTTTCGAATGATGAGATAATCTATTTTGTGCTCGCCCATCATCTCCCGAACCGCTTGCCACCGTCGATCAAGCTCCTGGGTGGAAATGGGCGTCATCAATTTGTCTTTCGGATCTTCCATGTTTCAATATTCCTTTCCGCAGTAAATCTTGGGCTTTGCGACAAATCCTTTCATGGATATGGGTGCCTTTCCCATCACTGGCCCATCCCGACCTTTTGTTCTTCCCCAAAGGCGTACCTTCTGATATCTTCCCTGGTCTGTTCCATGTGTTGTCGAAGGGCCTCTGTAATACCTGGTTCGTCTTTCCGCTTCAGGCAATCAAATATGCGATTGTGCCACCCTATGCCGCGGATCACATTCTCCTTGCGGAAGATACTCTCAATACGATAACGCAGCATGTGCCTGCGCAGCATCTGGCAGAGTTCCTGAAGCCGCTCGCTCCCGCTGGCCCGGACCAGGATCTCATGAAACTCGGCATCCAGTTCCACAAATGCCTGGGGATTCCCCGCCTTTACTTCTCTTTCTGAAATTACCAGGTTTTCTTCCAGGGCCTTGAGCTCTCTAGAGGTAATGCGCTCTACAGCCCACCGGGCCGCCAGGCATTCGTTGGCTTTACGGATTTCGCTGATCTCCTCGATCTCATCCCAGGTAATCTGCTTGACGCGGTATCCGACCCTGGGGATGGCCTCAAGCAGACCTTCCCTTTCCAGCATGTGCAGGGCTTCACGAACAGGGGTGCGCGAGGTCTTGATCTCTTCTGCCAGGCGGGTTTCCACAACCCGCTCCCCGGGAGCAATGCGGCCGTCGAGGATATTGTCCCTGACAGCGGCATAGACCTTCTCTCTAATAGAGACCGGCCGCTTTATGGCCACCCTTTTGCGATCAGGCAAAATGACCTCAAAAACATATATGAAAAGATATGTAAACTATTGGAATTACGATTTATATATGAAGTATAAATGTATACTGTACCCCAGAAGAAGTCCCCATTAAGCACAATATTTTCATGAAAGGCAAGAAAAATATTCTCTTTCTATTTTTCCTTGTGCATGAGCTTCAGCAGATTTTCAGAAAAGATCTTTTCCTTGTCCTCCTGGGGAATCCTGAGACCTTCAATGGAGGTAATGGCCTCATCGATGTCGCCGATGACATGGGGATAGTCCGATCCAAGAATCATGTGTTCCGGACCGACAAAATCATAGGCGCACATGAGGGCCGGCTCAAAGAAACTGACCGTGTCATAAAAGAACATCCGCAAATAGTCCTTTGCCGGGCGGGAAATGTTCTCCTGGCATTCCGGGTAGGCCTCGTAGCAATTCTGCACCCTCTCGGCCAGGTAGGGTATGGCACCTCCCAGGTGAGAGACGATGAATTTGAGATTGGGGAATTTTTCCAGCACACCCCCCATAACGATGCGTATCACGGCAATACAAAGGTCCACCTCAAACCCGATCATGGGACCGAGTCGGTAGTCTTTGTAGCTCACCTTGTCCAAAGGCGTCCGGGGGTGGATGTGTATGGGCAGATCATATTCGGAAATGCGCTCATAAAAGGGATACAGGACTTCACTGTCCAGGCCCATGCCATTGATGTTGGAACCTATGCAGGCGCCGCTGAATTTCAGCTCCTCGATGCAGCGTTCCAGTTCCCGAATGGTTCTGTCGGAATCAAGGAAGGGCAATGTGGCAAAACCCATGAACCGGTTGGGATATTCACTGCAGAGCTGGGCAATTTCATCATTGACGACCCTGGCCATATCTTCCCCCACATCCGGAGGGAAAATATCCACACTCGGGATAGAAAGGGTGAGCACCTGGGTGTCAAATCCGGCCCGGTCCATATCCTCTATGCGCTTTTCCGGGTCTGTCATCGGGGGCGTCATGGTCACC
>JAFDIX010000135.1 GCA_019307805.1 Deltaproteobacteria bacterium
AATTTCACCAACTTATTGAGAACAAGGTGGTTTTTTGAGGCCTGAATTTCTGCCTCACATATGGAAAAATGGAATGATGGAATATTGATTTTAGTAAGGAATACTCCCATTTTTGAGCATTTTTGTCTTCAAGGTTAATCCCGCTCAAAGCGGGACCAATAGCCCATTATTCCAGTTCAGCCGTCGTAGCCATTGGCTACTATGGCGAAGTCGGCTGTTCCATCATTCCAACATTCCAATTGGGGCGACCCGTCCTCCGCAGTGGCCCTGCTACGGAGGATGGAAGCCCCTAAGTTGCGATTTCTTGAAAAATTTAATTGACATTACAGTTTTATACATTATACAAAATACATAATACATGTCAAATTGCCCTGGCACCCCCTTGTAGATAAACGCCAAATTGAGGCAGGTGGGGCGGTCATTTTCAGGCTGTCATCGGGATCATACGAAACACAATATATAAAATCAATTCTATCGCATCATGGAGCCAGTCTGAGCAACTTGGATGGGCAAGGCAACAGGAAAGGTCAGGAGGCTGATCAGGTGGAGGTTTTATTCGATCGACCGAACTTAAGGGATCAGATTTACGATGTCCTGAAAAAACTCATTGTCACCGGGCAGATCAAGCCGGGTGAAAAGATCAATGAGGAGAATATCGCCACGACCTTGAAGGTCAGCCGGACTCCCATCCGGGAGACCCTGGTCCGTTTGGAGCACGAAGGGATCGTTGAGATCACACCCAGAAAGGGCGCCCATGTTGTTTCCATCTCCACAAAAAATATCATGGATATCCTGAGTCTGCGGGAGGTACTGGAAGGTCTGGTAACCCGCCTTGCTGTCGAGAACATGACCGATGATCTGCTGAATAAAATCAAGGGCACACTTAACAAGCAGGAGGCCATCGTCAGCGAACCCAAGAGTGAGAAGAGGCTCATAAAGGCTGCGGACATCGATGCCGAGCTGCATGCAAACCTGCTGGAAGGGTGTGACAACGAATGGGCAAAAAACATGATGGGCATTATTAATCTTCATCTCCAGTTCATCAGGCTGCGAACAGTGATTCTGCCGGGACGAATGGAAAAGACCTACCAGGAGCACCTCGCGATCATGGAAGCCATTGAAGGGGGCGATGCGGATCTCGCTGAGAAGCTCATGAGGGATCATGTGAAGAGTGTTCGCGTCGATGCATGGGAAAATTTAGAAAGTACGGTGGAGGGATAGATCCATGAACGAGTTTAATTATCAGTTGGTAGAGGACACGGCAAAGGAGCTTTACATCAGGGCACTCAAGGTTCTGCCTCCGGATGTCAAGGACGCCCTCAAAGGGGCCTATGAGAGGGAGACCAATGAGACGGCCAAGCAGATCCTCCAGACCATTCTCAAGAACATCGAGGTGGCCGAGGAACAAGATCTTCTGATCTGTCAAGACACGGGCCTTCCCATCTATTTCGTCACCATGGGGAGTCAATTCCCTGTTGACGGGGCCAGGGTGGCCAAGGCCCTGGAAAGGGGAGCTGAAAGGGCCACGCTGGAGCACCCCTTCCGCGGGAGTTCAACCCATCCCCTGACACGAATCAATCCTCAGACCAGCGTCGGGCCAGGCCTCCCGGTTATCCATTGGGAATTCGACGAAGATTCGGACTATCTGGATATCCTCATGGTACCCAAAGGGTCCGGTTCCGAGAACATGAGCGCCATGAATATGTTTATACCTGCCGATGGCGTCAAAGCCCTGAAAAAATTTGTACTGGATCGGGCCATAGCAAACGGTTCCAATCCCTGCCCGCCGGGGATTATCGGTGTAGGCATAGGGGGCACCGCAGACCTTGTGAGTATTCTAGCGAAAAAGGCCATAGTCAGACCTGTGGGTTCAAAGAACCCCGATCCTGAGCTGGCCAAAATGGAGGAAGAACTTCTTGAGGCCATCAATGCCACAGGGATCGGCCCCATGGGCCTTGGAGGCAAAACAACGGCCATGGCCGTTCATATTGAGAGCGCCTATACCCACATCACACAGAACCCGGTAGCTGTGAATACTCAGTGCTGGCCGGCTCGAAGGGCCCGGGCAAAAATATTCTCCGACGGCAGAGTGGAATACGGATATTAAACCGGAAAGGAGATCATCAATGGCACATTACAATTTGACCACCCCCCTTTCAGAGGAAGATGTCAGGCAATTGAAGGTCAGGGACACGGTCACCGTCAATGGACACATATTCGGAATACGTGATGCCACCCAGATACGCATGTTCGACCAGAACCAGGAGCCGCCCGTGGATCTGAAGGGGGCCATCTGTATCCACACGGCACCCAGCCTGAAAAAGGTTGGAGACAGGTGGGAGAAGATCATCATAGGGACCACCACAAGCACCCGAATGGAACGATTCACCCCGCCCCTCATGGAAAAATACGGTGTCCGGGCCATTGTTGGAAAGGCAGGCCTCCTGGAGGGGAGCCTGGAGGCCATGAACCGACTGGGCGGCTGCTACCTGGCCATTGTCGGCGGTGCGGCTGCACTGGAGACGACCCAAATTGAGGAGGTGGAAGAGGTTTTTTGGGAGGACCTCCACCCGGAGGCCATCTATAAATTTAGGGTAAAAGATTTCGGTCCCCTGATCGTGGCCATGGACTCCCATTCCAATCACATCTATTTTGATGTCAAGAAGCAGGCCCTGGAAAGACTTCCCGACATCTATAAAAAGCTCGGTGTTAACTAGTGTCCATCCAGAAATGGCCCTTTTTCACAATCTCGGCGTCAGGCTCAAATTTTAATCCTCGAAATACTTCAATGTATTCCTGTGGTTAAAATTTTCGCCTTCCTTGATCTTGTAATAAATATCTCATTTCTGGATGGACACTAACTGGAAAGTCTTATGGAAAAGGTGAAGGCGGACATACTCATCATAGGCATGGGCGGGGCGGCACAACTCGCGGCTCTCAACGCCTACGATGCGAACCCGGATCTTGACATACTCATCGTCACCAAGGCCCTTCGAGGCAAAGGGGGATGCAGCCGCATGGTCCAAGGGGGATTCAATGTGGTGCTGAACCCTGAAGACTCATACGAAAAGCATCTCAAGGACACCCTGAAGGGAGGACAGTTCATCAACAACCAGGAGATGGCCCGCACCCTTGTAGAGGAGGCCACGCCTACCATTAAGGAGATGGAGACCATCTACGGCTGCTTCTTTGACCGGAATCCGGACGGCACCATCCATCAAAAGCCTTTCGCAGGACAGTCCTTTGACCGCACCGTTCACAAAGGGGATCTCACAGGAATCGAGATCATCAGCAGGACCACGGAACAGATCATGAAGCGGAATATTCCCGTTTTGGAGGAACACAGGGCCCTGGATCTCCTTATGAGTCCTTCCGGCGAGCGGGTGGCGGGCGCCCTTCTCCTGGACATGAGACGCGGTACCTTTGTGGTCGCGGAGGCTTCGGTCACCATGGTGGCCACCGGGGGCGGGCCCACCCACTACAGATTTTGTGCACCCGGCCCGGAAAAATCTTTGGACGGTCTCGGCATGCTTTATCGGGCCGGGGTCCGGATGATCGACATGGAGATGGTGCAGTTCCATCCCACAGGCCTCATTGTCCCCGGAAGCGTTGTGGCGGGCTCCTTGATGGAGGAGGGTTTAAGGGGCTCGGGCGCCTATCTTCTGAATGCCCTTGGGGAGAGGTACATGATCAGGTATGACCCTGAGAAGAAAGAGCGCGCCACAAGGGATGTGGTCAGCCGCTCCTCCTATTTGGAGATGATGGCCGGAAGAGGATTCGAGCACGGAGGGGTGCACCTGGTGGCGTCCCACCTGGGGGCGAAATTTGTGGAAAAGAACTTCCCCGGCATGTGCGAGCGCTGCAGCATTTTCAGTTACGACCTCGCCAGAAAGCCCGTTCCTGTCTGCCCCACGGCCCACTACATGATGGGGGGGAGCGTGATTGACAAGAAGTGCTATACCTCTTTGGAGGGTCTCTTCTGTGCAGGAGAGGATTCCGGGGGCACGCACGGAGCAAACCGTCTGGGGGGTAACGGTATCGCGGACTCCTGTGTATTCGGTCGCCTGGCCGGGAAGGCCATGGCGGAATACCTGGGGAAAGGGATGGCCATACCGGAGGCGGACGGGGCCCAGGTAAAGCGCCTGATTGCCGAATACGGAAAACCCTTTGATCGTGACAAAGGGCCCTTACATTTTGAGCTGAGGGACAGGTTACGGGAACTGAACTGGGACAAGGTGGGTATCGTTCGCTCGAAAAAGGGTCTGACCTAGGCCATAGAGGAGATAGAATCCCTGAGCCGGGAGGCGGGAAGGGTCCGGCTGGAGGGCCCCGTGACTTACAACATGGCGTGGAATGAATGGATTAATCTCTTGAATATGCTGGATGTGTCAAAGATGGTGGCCCACTCGGCCACCCATCGAAAGGAGACGCGCGGGGCCCACGCGCGAGAGGATTTCCCCGACCAGGACGATAAAAACGGCCTGTTCAATATCTTCCTCACAAAGGGAGAAAACGGGCAGCCGGTCATCCAAAAACAACCCTCGGATCTCAAGTACATGAAACCTGAAGATCTGGTGAACGCGTAAGACAAATCCTATGGGAGTCGTGAAAATTGGCAATGGATCAGAAGGATAAATTTCAGGTCAGGCCACCCCTCAAACGGGGAGAGATGGACCCTGAGCGCTGGAGGAGAACCCGTATCGGGATGTGGGCATGGTTGTGCCAGAGGATATCCGCCCTGGCCGTTATCGTCCTTCTCGGGCTGCATCTGATCTTGACCTACCGACCTTTGCTGCAATTTCTCCTCCTTGTGGCCGTGGTCTTCCACGCCGTCCTGGGGCTCAGGGTGATCCTGCTTGATTTTGGCGTGGTGAATATTCGGTATCAGAAGGCCCTTCTCGGAGGACTCGGCCTGCTGGGCCTGGTCATGATGGTCATCATCTGGGTAAGTATCTATTAACCGGGGCGTTGTTCGAGGAAAATGGATCGGACGTCATATAAAAAAAGGGTATTTAACGTATTTCGATATGATCCTACAACCGGAGGCGACGGGCACTTCGATCGGTTTGAACTGGATATTGAAGACGAAAGCAAGACGACCGTTCTTGATGCCTTGCTGAGGATCCAGAGGGAACACGACCCTTCCCTTGCCTTCCGGTATGCCTGCAGAGTGAACATGTGCGGCTCCTGCGGCATGGTGATCAACGGTCAGGAAGGGCTGGCGTGCAAGACGGTTATTGCCGATCTCAGGGGAAAGGAGATCGATCTGCGGCCCCTGAATCACTTTCCCGTGGTGAAGGACCTGGTTGTGGATATGGATCCCTTTTTTGAAAAATACCAAGAGGCCATGCCCTACTTTGAGGCCCTGGAGGATCAAAAGGAACCGTCGATCATCCCACCCGACAGCAGAGAAAGAAAGGCGATAGGTCTTTCCACCGAGTGCATAGCCTGCGGATGCTGTGTTTCGAGCTGCACCATGGCCCACTGGCACAAGGACTACATGGGTCCCGCGGCCCTCAACAGGGCATTTACCCTCCTGGCCGACAGCCGGGACGGAATGCGGGTCGAGAGGCTGGCCAGGGCCATGGATGCCTGTTACAACTGCCGACTTGAGCTGAACTGCACCGAGGTCTGCCCCAAAGAGATCAGCCCCACCAGGGCCATTAAATATATACAGAGAATGGCGGCCAAGGAGGTCTTCAAGGGGCCTCCCACGCCCCTGGAGACGGAAGGGGAAAAGGAGATCCGCGGGGAAGAGCCGGTGGTCGGTGAACCATGGAGCCGGAGACGGTTTTTATCAAGGGCCACTGTCGGAATCTCTGCGGCCGCAGGACTGTTCATTGGGGGACTCCTCACCGCAGGCGCCTTTGCCCCGGCATTGCGGTCACGCACCAGACAGTGGGTTCGTGTGGGAGGTGCCGGTGAGTTCATGTCCGACCGGGAAGGTGTCAAGACGGTACAGATCCGGTATCAAGTGGAGGACGGCTTTTATAAGAACAGACTGACCAAGCCCGTCATGGTCTCCAGGATAGCGGACCCGTCAGGTGTTGTGGTTTTCAACAGCCGGTGCACCCACCTGGGCTGCACCGTTCACTGGGATGAGGCGAAAAAGCTTTTTGTGTGCGCCTGCCATGGGGGCGCCTTCTACCCCGACGGCCGGGTAAAGGCAGGTCCCCCACCCCGACCGCTGGTTCGCTATCGCACCAAGGTGGAAGATGGTCAATTATTCGTTCTGGAGGCCTGATATGGGACAATTGGGATCATACTTCCGTGAACGTTTAGGCTGGGAGAGCCATCTCAGGCCGTTTCTGGAAAAACCGCTGCCCGGTGACTTGAACTGGACCTTTACCCTCGGGAGTCTGGGGGCCCTCCTGTTTCTGGTGCAGGCCGTCACGGGCATATTGCTGGCCCTGTATTATAACCCTTCCCCCGAGCATGCCTATCAGGCCATAGACTACATCATGAAAGAGGTGACCCTGGGGCGAGTGATCAGGGGCCTTCATCACTGGGGCGCCGCCGCCATGGTGATATGCGTCTCCGTGCATCTGGTTTCAAACTTCTTCTTCGGGGCCTACAAACCCCCGAGGGAACTGATATGGGTGGTGGGGGTCGGCCTCTTTCTTTTAACCCTGGCATTCGGATTTACGGGCTATCTTCTCCCGTGGGACCAGAAGGCATACTGGGCCACGGTGGTGGGCACCAGCGTGCCGGAGGGGGTACCGCTTATCGGGCCTTTTATCACCCATATCATGCGGGGCGGTGAAGAGGTATCGGGTCTAACACTCACTCGATTCTATGCCATCCATGTTCTGGTTCTCCCCGGCCTCACCTCTCTATTCATACTGGTTCATGTCTATCTGGTCCGTGTCCATGACATTGCGGGGCACTGGGACACGGAACGCCCGGGCAGGGAGAAGACAAAACGCTTTTTTCCTGATCATCTCTTCAAGAGCACCGTCGTCTTCATGGCCGTCTTTTCCATGCTCCTGATTCTCGCCTACTTCGTGGAGGTCCCAAGGGAGGATATCGCCATGACCCCGGACCCGGCTTACCTCCCGAGGCCTGAATGGTACTACCTGTGGCTTTTTGAACTCCTCACCTATTTTTCTGGAAGCACCGAGATGATCGGTACACTGGTCATTCCTCTGGGCGGGGTCCTTCTTCTCATTTCCCTCCCTTTCCTCAGTCGTCTGCCCCTCAGATCACCTGCAGACCGTCCCGTGGTAACAGCCGTAACCGTGACCTGCCTGGCAGCCATCGTCTACCTGACGCTCATGGGGATGGAAGATTCCAGGTCGTACAGCCACATGGTCCCGGTCCCCGATCGAAGACTTACCAGCCTCAAGGTCTGGTTCGAGAAGGACTGCGCCTACTGTCATCACGTACTGGGAAAGGGGGGAAGGCGGGAAGGACCGGACCTGTCAAATGTTATTGCAAAAGGCAGGACAAGGGAGTGGCTTATCCGGTATATTAGAGATCCCATGGCCGTCAAGAGTTGGACAACCATGCCCAAGTATGATCTTACTGAAGTAGAGTTGAATGCCCTTGCGGCTTTCATCCTGACCCTGGACTTTGACCGATATGAGCCGAGGATTATTTACCGGAAAGAAATCCTCTGATTCTTGATTAATAAAGCAAGCTCGCCAAACCGGAAAGGATACCTGTATGGAAAACTTGTGGATTGGTATTGTCGCTCTCATGACCGACCCCGTAGCCATACTCCTCTTCTTCGCAGCGCTCATCGGGGGTTTGCTCTTTGCGGCGTTACCCGGCATCAACATGGTCACCCTGGGGGCCATTATCCTGCCTTTCACAATTTATCTGGAACCTGCTCAGGCCATTATGATCTACGGGGTCATCTACGTTTCCGGTACCTACGGCGGCGCGGTCATGGCCATCCTCTTCAACATCCCCGGATCGGCGGAAAACGCCCCGACCGCATTCGACGGCTATCCCCTCACTCAGCAGGGAAAGTCAGGCCTGGCCATCGGTGCGGCCATTGTCTCTTCTTCCCTGGGAGGTATCCTGGCCACCATCCTGATGATGATTGCCGCCCCCACCATCGGACGCTGGGCCATCCATGCCTTCGGGCCGCCGGAGATGTTTGCATTGATCTTTTTAGGCCTCAACGTGGCCGCCTCCGTGGGAGCCGATACCTTCTGGAAGGGGTGGCTCTCCGTGATGCTGGGGTTGCTCCTCTCCTGTATCGGGACGGATCCGGCCGGAGGTCTGCCGCGCTTTGCCTTTGGGACCTATTATCTGCTGGCCGGCATTCATTTTATCCCCCTGATCCTGGGTTTTTTCGCCATCTCCGAGGTCTTTGCCCAGGCAGAGAAGATGGTCACCCTGAAGTACAAGGCCCCGAAGGTGGGGCTGGAATTCCCCTCGGTCCGAGATTTCTGGCGCATGAGGATCTGCATTATCCGTTCCTGGATACTCGGCTTTTGCGCAGGGGTGCTGCCCGGGATTGGCGCCACCCTGGCCGCATTTTTGAGCTACAATGAGGCCAAGCGCTGGTCCAAGCACCCTGAGCGCTTCGGAAAAGGGGAATTGGAAGGGGTGGTGGCGAGCGAGACCGCCAACAATGCGGCCACAGGAGGTGCCATGATTCCCCTGCTGGCCCTGGGTCTCCCGGGCGGGGCCATCACGGCCATGATGATCAGTGTATTCATGATCCACGGTATGGAGCCCGGTCCCCTCATCATGGTCAGGGCCCACGATCTGGTCTGGGAGCTCTTTGTGGCCATGTTCCTGGCCAACCTGTTCATCTTCTGCCTGGGCTATCTGGAGACCAAGACCGTGGTCAACCTGTTGAGGATTCCTTTCAGGGTGCTCTGCCCCATCATCTTCATCCTGTCCACCATCGGGAGTTATGCCCTGAGGAACTCCCTCCTGGACGTGTGGGTCATGATCCTGGCGGGCATCGGGGGATATTTCCTTCGTCGCACAGGGTACTCCGTCGCCGGGATTATCCTCGGCGTCATCCTGGGGAAGATCGGGGAGTCGGCCTTTGTCAAGGCGATCATTATGGTCGATTACAACTGGCTGGGCTTTTTCAGCAGACCGGTAACGGCCGTCTTTCTGGTGGGCGGCATCATTACCCTGGCCTGGAATGTTTACAGCTCCTTCATGAGGCGGGCGGCTTAACGGTTTGGTATTGTTTGCAACGTTTGAAAGTTTCTAAAGGTTTATGAGGGGAAGTATGGGGAATAGAATTGACGGCATCTCGGCGTTCAGAATCAGGATGCCTCTTACGCGGCCGTACCATCTCTCTCTGGTCACCCTGGACCACTTTGACTCGATCTTGGTCAGGATACAGGCAGACGGGAAAGAAGGATTTGGAGAGTCGACCGATATTCCCGGATACTTCCATGAAACCCCTGAGGACGCTTGGGATTTCATAGAGAGGTGGGGGTCGAAACTCCTAAACAAAGACCCGGAGAGCATTTTTCAGGAGATCAGCGAAACAGAGGAGACCCTCTCCTTTGCCGCCACGCCCTTGCTCACGGCACTGGAGGAATGGCTGGACGCGAAGAACGGTCGACATCGGGAGGAAATCCGCCTCCCTCTTTTGGGCATCGTTCAGGGTGAGAGTGTCCGGGATCTGGTTGCCGATGCGGAGAGGCTTCAGGAACAGGGTTTCGGGACCCTGAAGTTCAAGGTGGGATTCAAGGTGAAGGAAGATCTGGAGAGACTCAAGGCCGTCCAGAAGACACTGAATCGGGGTGTGCGGATCAGGATCGACGCCAACCAGGGGTATGACTATGACCAGGCCAGAGCATTCCTCACAGAGCTGGATCCCGAAGGTATAGAGCTCTTTGAGCAGCCCCTTGCGATGGACGCGTGGGATGAGATGTCACGGCTGGCAGAGATCAAGACGGTCCCCCTCATGCTCGACGAGGCGATCTCCTCGGAGGAAGACCTGGACAAGATCATTGAGACGGGCTGCGCCCAGGCCGTGAAATTCAAGCTAGGCCGTGAAATTCAAGCTCATGAAATGCGGCTCCCGGGCTGAGCTCACCCGTTTCATCCATAAGGCGAGATCTGCCGGGCTAAAGGTTATCCTGGGAAACGGCGTGGCCCTGGACATGGGGTGCCGGCACGAGGCCCTGGTTTTGAAGGATACGGGGTTGACCGGAAATGCCGGTGAGATGAACGGCTTCCTGAAGTGCAAGATCCCGAGTCTTGAGCCTGAACTCGTTTTTGAGGAAGGCCATCTTCTCAT
>JAFDIX010000735.1 GCA_019307805.1 Deltaproteobacteria bacterium
GCGGAAGTCAACCTGGACCGCTGCATCGGGTGCGGGTTGTGTGTGACCACCTGCCCGGACGATGCCATCCGGCTGGTGAAGAAGTCGGAGTCGGAACAGTATCTTCCGCCTAAAACAGGAGCGGAGACCTATATTCGCATTGCAGAAGAGAGGGGAAAGTTGGAAAAGCTGATACCGACTTAAGAAAAGGATTCAAGGATTCAAGGGTTCGAGGGGTCAAGATAACAAGCTAAGAAGCTGTCTCTCGATTCCTGGATACCAATCCTGGTATGCCGGAGAATAAGATGTTCATCTTTTCCAGCCCATTTCCGTTTGGAATTTTAGAATTGGTTATTGGAATTTATTCAGAGTCATTGGCCGAGTGATGCAACCCATTTTTTTATTATCCAAGCTGAACAAGAACGGGAGGAGGTAATGATGGATGAAAAACTATGGCACAAGTCCTATGCACCAGGTGTTCCGAAAAGCCTTGATTACGAAAAGGTTACCCTATCAGAAGCCCTGTCACGGTCGGCGAACAATTTTCCGGACAATACAGCGCTCAACTACATGGGGAAACGGATAACCTACAAGGCCCTGAACGCAATGGTAAACCAGTTTGCAAGGGCGCTTAAGGATATGGGAATAAAGGCCGGGGATAAGGTGGGTGTGTGCCTGCCCAACATCCCGCAGGTGATCATTTCCAACCTTGCCATTTTTCGCATCGGGGCTGTGACGGTGCAGAACAACCCGCTTTACACCGAAAGGGAACTGGCCTACCAGCTCAACGATTCGGATTCCAGAATCGTGATTACCCTCACCCTTCTGGTGCCCAGAATGGAAAAGATAAAAGCCCAGACCCAGCTGGAAAAGATCATCGGATGCCATATCCATTCGTTTTTGCCTTTTCCTAAAAAACAGCTCTTCCCCTTTGTAAAAAAAGATATGGTTCGCAAGATCGAACCCACAGACGATGTGATGGTCTTCAGCGATCTGATGGCCGGGTATTCACCGGATCCTGTGGAAGACCAGAGCCGCTGGGAGGAGATGGGGGCCATTCTTTACACAGGCGGTACCACCGGTGTGAGCAAAGGAGTCATGCTGAGCCATTCTCACCTGAGTTCCAATGCGCAGCAGTTTGCATCCTGGTTCCCGGATTTGAAGGCCGGCGAAGAGCGGCTTGTGGGCAATTATCCGGTCTTCCACACCGCGGGATTCGCCGCCATTCAAAACCTGATTATCTGGCAGGCCTGGGAAAATATCATGGTGCCCAGGCCGGATCCCAAAATTAACCTCGAAATTCTCAAAAAGTACAACCCCACCTTTCTGCCGGGTGTTCCGACCATATTTGTGGGCCTTCTGGCCGAACCGGCCTTTAGGACGCACGATTTTTCAAACGTCAAAGGCTTTTTCTCCGGGGCAGCGCCCCTCGCGGCAGACACCATAAAGGACTTGAAAGAGGTTACCGGCGCCACCATGTGCGAGGTCTACGGCTCGACCGAGGCAGGCCCTTTCATGACGGTGACGCCGTGGGGTGGGGAGGTCAAACCAGGGACGGTGGGTGTACCCGTACCGGACACCGATATCAAAATCGTAGATCTTGAAACCGGTGAAAAGGAACTGCCCATTGGTGAACATGGTGAGATTGTCATGAGAGGCCCCCAGATCATGATGGGATATTACAAAAAACCTGAAGCAACGGCGGAGGTTCTCAAGGGCGGGTGGTTTTATTCCGGCGATATCGGCTGTTTCGGTGAAGACGGTTATCTCAGCATAACCGACCGCAAAAAAGATATGATTATTGCCGGGGGCTACAATATCTACCCGGTGGAACTGGATAATGTTCTCTTTGATCACCCTAAAATTCTGGAGGCCTGCACCATCGGTGTGAAGGACGAATACCGGGGTGAGACGGTAAAAGCATTTGTGGTGCCCAAGGAGGGCGAGAGCCTGACCGAGGATGAGGTGGTTGCGTACTGCAAGGAGAACCTGGCCGCTTACAAGGTCCCCAAGATTATCGAGTTTATCGATGAACTTCCCAAAAGCGCGGTGGGCAAGATTTTAAGACGAGAATTAAAAGAGATGGAGGAGGGGAAGTAGAATGCGGAATGTGGAATGAGGAGTGCGGAATGGCGAGCCAATGACACAAAAACGATGAAATTATGGGCAACAAAATAATAGCGCATGGCCACATAGATCTACTTCACTTGCTGGAGTAAACCATCGAATATGGTAGCCATTCCCTTTGGGAACCCAAAAGGCCGTTTCAGACAAATTATTTTCTTCTGTGATAGATTGCATCATTTTATCTTTCTCGAAAAGGAAGTAGCTTTCAACTTCCATTTCAATGAACTCTTGGTCCCACATTTCCATTTCGGTTATACGCCATTTGCCTATGTATATAAGCTATTTCACAGTGCGTAAAAATGTTCCTAGCTTTTCCTGCCTCGATTGATGGAACGAATTTTGGGCTTGGTTATATATATAACTATTTTATATAGTTATATATTTTGGTGCGCTCTG
>JAFDIX010000136.1 GCA_019307805.1 Deltaproteobacteria bacterium
AAACTCAAAAAAAAGGAACAAGTGATAAAGGGAAAAGGCAGAAAAAAATGATAAAGGCTTTGAAGGATGAGGCTTTGGCCACTACAGAACGATTGTCCTGCCTCTTTTCCCAGGCGCGATGCCCAGGGAGATAAAATCCATATTATCCTGGCCAAGGTTTTCCATGGTATGCACGCTTTTTGCCGGTATGACGACAATATCCCCGTCTGATATTTCCGCCTCTTCATCATCCACCATGATCCTTGCCCGCCCTTTCACAATGATGAAGACCTCCTCCATGTTATCGTGGTAATGTTTTCTGAAGGTTTTCTCAGAGAGCAGGGTGGACCAGTTGATCATCTGTACGTTCCCCGCAATCAGATCCCGGTTCTGAAGCATCACTTTCTTGAGGACCGCGGGCGCCTGTGAATCTTCGTGAGATGCGGGTTGTATTTCTATTTCTGCTGCACGGATTATCTTCATCTTTTCACCGGATTGAATATCGATGACAGATGCACATGCATCCGTTATGGCAACGCCGATAACCCCGAACCATTAAGGTCGGGGTTCCTTTTTCTGGAGGCCTTCAACAAGGTAGTAGACCAGGGTCTGCCTTTCCTGGGTTGTACCGGGAAAGGGGGGCATATAACCCCTGTCCCCGCCCATGGTTTCTATAACGGCGTCAATGTCAGCGGGACCCATTCCGCCTGTGCGGTCCAGGATATCGTTCAGTTGGCCGCCTACGGAGTGGCAGTCAAGGCAGAGAAGGTTGAAGAGCTGGTGTCCTGTGGTGAGACGATTGGCAGGGGTAATGTTCCTGTGAAGCACCCATTTTGCGCTCTTGAGGACCCCCTTTTGCCGGACCTGGGGAAGCTGGGATTTGAGGATGGCGTTGGAATACATGTGGCCGTGGATGATATAGGGCCGGCGGCTCGCTTCCCGAATCATCTCAAAATAGCCCAGAAAGAAAAATGAGAGGACCAGGAGAGCCCCGGCGAGGGCCTTCTGTAACCCCTTGGGCAATCGTACAACCATGATGAGCCCGCCCAGGAAGACGAGAGGCGAAATCCATAAAAAGGCCCTGGCATAGCGGACGATTTCCGGAGATCCTCCAAGGATGAGGGCCTTGGCCTGGGGAGAAACTACCTGGAGGTACCACCATGCCGAGGGAATCAGAAGGATAAAGGGTGCGGCGAGCCAGATGGCACAGTGTCTCACCATGGTCTGCCTCAGCCCGGCATCCTGGATTTGGGTGGAGGTGATGAGGCCGTAGGCCCCTGCCAGGATGAAAGCGATAAAGGTCCTGAAAAAGAGTGATGGCACAAAAGAGGGATTGAAGAAGCCATCCCAGAAATTCCTGGTCTCCAACCAGGCGCCGGGGGTCAGCATAAAGGAGATAATGCCGTCAATGATAAAGAGGGAAATCCATGCAGCGATAAAATAGATCCATCCCACCGTGACGTGGTTTTTGGGATCCATCCTTCCAAATGTGTAGTAGTAGATCAGCAGAGAGACGATCTCAACAAGGAAGAAGACCCACTCCGTGGCCCAGGCAAAGACGAAATTGTGGATCAGGATGGATGTGGCCGCCGGGTTCAGGACGGAAATGGTCAGCCAGATGCCTACGCCTGTCAGGGCACTGAAGACCATGGTGAGGAGGAGGAAAAATTTTGTATGACCCTGCACATATGCCAGGATTCCGGGATCTCCCCTTCGGTGCCCCAGCATTTCCGTAATGACCAGGAAGAGTCCTCCACCCACGGCAAAATGGGCCACAAAGACATGGACCGTGGCGATGAGGGCTATCAGAGAACCCCCGCCTAAAAAGGATATGTCCCAGACCGGATAATTCATAAACGGGTCTCCCTGTTGGCACGGAGGGCCAGTCTCAACATGTAGATGATCACGGCGATACCCATGACAAGGGCAAGGACGAAGACCAGGGCAGGCCCATACTGGGTGATGACCTCCACCCTGGTCTGCTCGGCATAGGGGGCCATATAGGCGGACCGGACCTGGAACCGGAATAGGACCATCAGGAGCGTGGTCAGGACGGCACAGGCGGTGGTGTGCAACGGCATTTTCGCGAAGGCAAAGAGCACGGAGACGCCGCCGGCCATGACAGAGATGATAAAGGCAGGGAAGGCCCAGCTGCTGTCAAAAAAGACCTGGGAAAGGACCCTGCCGGGGAGCCCCCCAAGATACCATGCCCCGATGACAAACTGGAAGAGGGTCACGCACCCGTAAAGAACGAGCCCCTGTCGAATGTGTTCTTCGGCCCCGGGCTCCCCCTTCTTCCTTTGTCGCCACCCCATGAGGGCCATAATCAGGCCGCCTGCGGCAATGGAGGCGAACAGGAAATGGAGATACCGTGGGATGAGGCTGGGCTCGGCCCAGTGGATCAGGCTTCCTCCGGGTTCCTGAAAATACCGGGGCCAGACCTTGGGGTCAATCATGAGAAGCAGGCTGTTTGTAAAAAAGAATCCGACCACGATGAGAATCAGAACGCTGATTCCGGCAATCCATATCCTGGCACCACCTAGCCGATCGTAGTGGATCTGATAGAGGTAAGCACCGTAATAGGCGATGATGATGAGAACGAAGATGGACAGCCAGTAGACGGCCATCAGGACCGAGCTGACATAGATGAACTGGCCGTACAGGACCTGCAGGAAGAGGAGGGGAGCGACCCCGAGGTTGACGGTGAAGGCAATGGTTATGGGCCACTTTCGTGATATCTCACGGCTCAGGGAGTCGGGGATGGCATTGGTCCGGGTACGGATACCACGCCAGAGGACCAGAAATCCGGCCCCAAGCAGGATATTGGCCAGGATAAGATGAAGGGAAAAGGTAAGGATCAGGAGGGGGTAGAAAAACCCCCATGGAGCAGGGAGAATGTCAGGGGTCGGGATGAGCTGGGTAGGATCCATAGGTGATCTCCATTCACCAGATGAGTATAAAAAAGCAGTGCTTCTGTCAAGAAAAAGGGCAGAGCGGGCGAGAGAACTTTTCGGTGGCGTTGCCGAAGCCAAGGCTAAAATTGACTTTTAGGGCAAACTGATATAAATTACTAGGGAAATCGTTGATTGAGAAAGAATTGTACTTTTTGTCCCGAAAAGGAGGTCGCATATGAAGCGTGCACATATATTCATTGCCAGCCTTATGGTTGTTTTCCTGATGCACATGCCGGTCTTTGCGCAGGATAAAATTGAAGTTTCCGGTCTTACTGCGAAACAAACACATGATGCAGACTATATGCGGTATGTTCGTTATGAAGTAGAGGCAGAGGTGAAAAACCATACGAATGAGGTCCAGGAAGTGGCGGTCACGGTGCGGGGAATCTCTGACCGCGGGGGTGGAGGGTCGGTCCATCTTTATGGGCGGATTCCCGCCAAATCAGCAAAAATACTCAGCTCTAACGGCCGCATGCTGTTGGAGGACTGGAAGGCACTGCAGAACTGGGAAGTGGTCGATGTGGCTGTGCACTGACCAAAAGGATTCTAAACGGAATTGTGGGCCATTTTGAGTGCCCTTTTTTTCAAGGCACCTATGATACCAAAACAAAAAGCAGGCACGGGAAATTTCCGGCCTGCTTTTTTTACACACCGGTCACCCGGCCCCCTGGTCTTGTGCTTATACCATATACGCACTGTAACGCGCAGCGGGCGGTTTTGACAGAATCCGGATGCCTTTACCGCTGAATAGCAGGATCAAGGGTTCTGTCCCTTCACGCTGAAGACGTCGAAAGAGATATGACCCAAAAACAGCCAAATCTAATTCGCCGCATCTGGGTCTCTGTTTTCCCCTATCCACTTTTGACCCAAACAGAAGGGGGAGGCAAGCGATTCCTCCTTAGAAACCTTATCCTCCATTTTAGACCCACCTCTGTTCCCGAGCAGACCATGAAGCTCACCCTCTCCTGGGGGCTCGGGGGTATGGCCCTCGTTCTGGTATCGCTGCAAATCGTGACGGGGGTCCTGCTCAAGTTTGTCTATGAACCGGTGCCGACCCATGCCTATCTATCCATCATTCGCATGCAGCAGGATGTCCTGTTCGGACAGTTCATCCGGAATGTCCATTTCTGGTGCGCCAACTTCCTGGTCATCGTGTTGTTCCTGCACACCTTAAGGGTCTTTTTTACAGGGGCCTTTCATGCGCCCCGCCAGATGACCTGGGTCCTGGGCCTTGGCCTGTTCATCCTGGTCCTTGCATCCAATTTTACCGGTTATTTGCTTCCCTGGGATCAGCTCGCCTACTGGGCAACAACCATCAGCATCGGTATGCTGGAGTATATCCCGGGAATCGGTCACTGGCTGGAGAATACCATTCGTGGAGGCCCGGAGATGGGGCCGGCCACCTTGCGCATATTTTTTGCCATTCACACGGCGGTTCTTCCCTTTGTAATCGTCATGCTTATGGCCTTTCATTTCTGGCGTATCCGAAAGGCAGGGGGCCTGGTCATCCCCACTTCACCCGGGGAGGAAAGTGAAGAACACCCCCTGCGCCAACCCACTGTCCCGAACCTCCTGTTGCGGGAGGCGGTGGTGGCCCTGGTGGTGATTGCCTTTGTTTTCATGTTTTCTGTTTCTTTTGACGCTTCCATGGGAGAACCGGCCAATCCGGGGTTCAGTCCGAATCCCACCAAGGCCCCCTGGTATTTTGCCGGGATTCAGGAAATGCTTCTGCACCTGGACCCCTCCTTTGCTGTCTTTGTTGTCCCTGTAATGATTTTCCTGGCACTCCTCTTCATGCCCTATGTGAATTATGGAACCCTAACCAGGGGGGTGTGGTTTTTCTCTGAAAATGGTCGCCGCACCGCCGCCGTTGCCGCAGTCGTTGGTGCAGCGCTGATGCCCTTGATCATCGTTCTTGATGAATGGGTCATTGATTTCGCAGCGTGGATGCCCGGTCTTCCTGTCGTTGTGAGTAACGGTGTTTTGCCCACCCTGCTCGCACTCGCGGCGATCCTGGTGTTTTACGGCGTGATGAAGAGACGGTTTGACCTCACACGGGAAGAGGGGATTCAAACGGTGTTTGTTTTTCTGGTGGTATCCTTCCTGGTATTGACCATTACCTGTATCTGGTTCAGGGGGCAGGGTATGGGGTTGATGTGGCCGTGGCAGGTTCCCTGAAGTGACTAAGGATGGTGCTCCATAAAATGCCAAAAGACGCAAAAGAGAACAACTCGGAACATAGCCAGGGGAGAAGAAGGTTTTTGGGCAAGCTGTGGCTGGGCCTTGGCTTTGTTGCTGCAGCGGAAATTGTCTGGGTCATTGTTTCCTTTTTTCGGCCCCGCAAAAAAAAGCCGGGGGAAGGAGGCTTTGGAGCCATTGTTCGTGCCGGAATGGTAAAGGACTTTGCGCACAATACGGTCACCGCCTTTCCCAGAGGCCAGTTTTATCTCGCCCGCCTGGAGGATGGCGGGTTTCTGGCCATCTCACGCACGTGCACCCATCTTGGATGCACGGTCCCCTGGGTCGACAAGGAAAAAAGGTTTGCGTGTCCCTGTCATGCCTCGGCATTTGATATCACTGGAGATGTCATCAATGCACCGGCCCCCAGGGCCCTTGATCTCTTTCCCATAACCATAGAGAACAGGGTGTTGACGGTAAACACGGGAAAACGGATAAAGCGGAGTGCATTTCGGGCCACCCAGGTGACCTATCCCAAGGACCAATAGAAGAAATGAAAAGCTGGAAAGTCACAGGTTTTATTGCGACGGTGATCATTGTTCTATCGATCCCGGTTTATGTCCTGAAGATCCACTACTTCGGAATATCCCAGGTAAAGCCGGAGGCTCCCGCCACATTTGTGGGGACAGAGAAATGTGCGACCTGCCACAAGCGGGAGTATGACCGCTGGAAGGACTCCCATCACGATCATGCCATGGAAGTCGCGACTCAAGAGACGGTGCTGGGGGATTTCAACAACGCCCGTTTCGAGTATTTTGGCGCGGTTTCCCGCTTTTACCGCAGGGATGGGCGCTTCCTTGTCAACACCCAGGGTCCGGAGGGGAAGATGGGGGAGTTTGAGATCACCCACACCTTTGGTTGGTATCCCCTTCAGCAATACCTTGTCCCTTTTCCCGGGGGGCGCCTCCAGTGCCTGCCCATCGCCTGGGATGTGAAAAAGAGCCAGTGGTATCATTTGAATCCATCAGCCCCAGTGGACCCCAGGGATTGGCTCTACTGGACCAATGCCGGTCAGAACTGGAACGGCATGTGCGCGGAGTGTCACTCCACAGACCTGAAAAAGAATTATGATATCCGGAAAAATGCATTTCAGACCACATGGTCGGATATCGATGTGGGATGCGAGGCCTGCCACGGACCGGGATCCAGGCATGCGGCCTGGGCTGAACTGCCGGACATGGCCCGGCCTCCTGTAAAGAACTATGATTTGATTGTTCAATCCTCCCGAATCGGCGCCCGGGAGCTGGTAGAACTCTGCGCCCCCTGTCATTCCCGGCGGGCGGCCCTGGGGGATTACACCCATGCGGAACCGGACCTTCTGGACAGCATGCTTCCTGCACTTCTTACAGAAGAGCTCTATTTTCCCGATGGACAGATCCTTGAAGAGGTCTATGTTTATGGCTCCTTTACCCAGAGCAAGATGTATCATCGGGATGTGCGCTGCAGTGACTGTCACGATGTGCACAGCGCCAAAACAATCAGGGAAGGGAATGCCCTGTGCCTGCAGTGCCACCGGGCAGGGGAATACGACACCGCCGAACACCATTTTCATAAGAAGAAAGGGGAAAAGGGCGACCCTGTTCGATCCAGGGAAGGGGCGGTTCTCTTTGAGGTAGGCAGCGGGGCCGAGTGTGTCCAGTGCCATATGGCAGGCCGTGTCTACATGGGCATCGATTACCGCCCTGACCACAGTTTTCGCATCCCGAGGCCGGACCTCAGTATGAAGCTGGGTGTCCCCAATGCCTGCAACCGGTGTCACATGGACCGGACTGCAGCATGGTCCAACGAACATATCACCAAATGGTACGGCCCCGGCCGCCGTTTCCATTATGGGTCCCTCATCCAGGCGGGCCGCAAAAGGGAAGCCCGGGCGGGCCGGGACCTGATTCAAATGGCAGGGGATCCCCTGTACCCGGCCATCGTGCGTGCAACTACCCTGTCTTTGCTGGAGGCCTACCCGGGGAAGGAGACCGCCCGGGCATTTGAGCAGGCCCTCATGAATGAAGAGGCTTTGATCCGAAGAGCGGCCCTGGAGCACATGAGGGTCACGGACCCACGACGAGCAGCGGAACTTTTCACCCCCATGCTCTATGACCCTGTCAAGGCGGTCCGTATAGAGGCGGCACGCCGCCTGGTCGGGGAGCCG
>JAFDIX010000137.1 GCA_019307805.1 Deltaproteobacteria bacterium
TTTTAGTCAAATCAAAGGCGAAACGGGCTGTTTCGATGGCAACAGCGGTGCGTCGACTCAAGTCCTTGAAAAAGGAAAGGTCATTTTCTTGAAACCCGTATTGTCTGTTGAGCGAATCCACATAGATGACACCAATAATTTGGCGGCTGCTGATGAGGGGGACGCACATGACAGATTGAATGCGCAGGGTCTTAAGAGTGTCTACGATATCATCATCCTCTGCAGACTCCAGGTTAGAAATGACAAGGGGCATTTTGCTAATGATGACTCTCCTGACCACATCTTTGCAGAAGCGCTTGGTGGGATCATCGTTTGATTGACTGGATTGGGATATGAGGTGGGTTACTTTATAACCGGAATCAAAAAGGATAAAGGCACCCCTGTCAATGTTTCCTAGAAGTTCAAAAGTGAATTCCAGTATTCTTGACAGGGTGGTATTGATGGACAAATTCTCCGTCAATACATTGGCTACCTTGTAGAGCGTTTCCAGTTTTTTTTGATTTGTCCTGTCCCGGTGTATCTTAAAAATTCCGCTTTCCTTGCAGGCTTCCCGGTCCAGTTCGATGGAGTCGAGAAAGGGCATGATATGTTTTACAGAACCCTCACCAATACCAACGACACTCATGCCTATTACGATGGGAACACCTTCCTTTGCCTCCAATTCAAGACCGGGCGTCACATAGTCCCCATCAAAGAAGGTACCGTTGATACTCTGAAGATCCGTGATGAAATACCGGCCCGACCTTCTTGTGAGCTTGAGATGTTTCCTGGAGACGGTCCTGTCGTTGATACGAATATCATTATCGCGAGACCGTCCTATGTGGACGGACTCACCTTCAAGGTCAAATGATCGCCCCTTATCTGGTCCGGCAAGGATGAAGAGTTTGTTCATAGGGCCTGATCCTTCAATAAAAACACACAAGGACTCCAAATCATTGTTTTCCGCCAAAAAAAGTGTAAATATTTATTAACTCTCAATTCTCGTGCCAATGGACGCCTATTTTTTTCATATTGGCATGAACATCTAAACACTGTCTGGGGAAAATAAATTTATAATAATATCAATGTGTTAATCACCCTTCATTCGGCTGTTCGCAGCCAAAGGCAAGGGCCCGTGCCAGTTCCTTTTTCTCATCCATATCCGTTCCCTCATAGAGGGCCATTCGGAGATGGTAGGGAGCGCCCCCGCCTATCCATGCCTGGGCGGCATGGGATGAGGCGACATAGTGGTTTAAGAATTTGAACATGCGCATTCGCTGGTCCGTGGGGATATCAGATCTTCCTTTCAGGTATTTGAGGAGCAGGGCACTTTTTTCCGGGTCTTTAAGCTCGTTTTCAGAGGGCATGGTAACGAGGAGTCCCCCTGCAACGTCAGCCGCTGCCTTCATGACTTCAAAAAATCCATCATTCGCGTTTAATTTTGAGAGGACACTGAAGCGCTCATCGGCAAAATATATACCTGATCCGGAGGGAATATCCGATCCCCTGCGGGCAGCAACCACTGCCGTAGCATAGGTGGTTTCGTTGGCAGCGATTATTTTAACCAGGTCTTCAACGATGTGGGGTTCGGTTTCAAGGCCATTACTCTCGGCCAGAAAAATGGCTGCTCCCAAAATCAGGTCTCCAAAACCCGCTTTGCACGGCCCTTCATTGAAAATGTGGGTCCTTCTTGCGGCTTGGGCGCATACCTTGGTGTATTCCACCTCGCCGCACATGAAAACCCGTTCCCAGGGGACAAAGACATCTTCATACACCACAAGCATGGTCTGTCTGCCACCGTAAAGGGGGTTTCCCAGGACAGAGATGTCCTCGGCCGCTCTCCTTTCGGCATCATCGGAATTGTACTGAAGGAAGTAGGTCAGGCCTGGGGAACTGTTGGGTACGGCACAGGCGACGGCATAGTCCTCCTCGCCCTTGTTGAACAGGCCGGGATATACGATCATCTCATCCACGCCAATGGCGTTGGTCTGATGGGCCTTTGCGCCCCGGAGCACAATGCCATCCTTTCTTTTTTCAATAACCCTGAGATAAAGATCCGGGTCCTGCTCCTTTGGAGACCTGCTTCGGTCCCCCTTTGGGGAGGTTGTAGCCGCATTGCAGGAAAGATCCCCTTGGTGGATGTACTTGAGAAAATCCATGAACCTATCGTGGTATTCCCCCTTCCCATCCAACTTCATGGCATAGGTCATGGCAGCCACCGTGTTCAAACCGCTGCAACCACCGCACCGGCCGCAGCAGGTCCCGGTGGTTTGGGTCATGAGCCGGGTCAGTTCAAGGCGCAACTCCAGATCATCCAATGATCCGGCCAGGTGATTCAGTCGGCTCACCCTTTCGCCAGTCAATGGAGATTCTGCGGTCATAATGTCCTGATATTTGGGATCGCAGGCCAGATCGTATGTTTTTGCTACCGTATTTATGATGGGCCGTGTATTGGGATCGGTAAGGAGGTTCCCTACCTGTTCTCCTCCCACGAAAGCCCTTGGCCTGAAGTCCTTTACTCTTTCCAGGTACTTCTCAGCAGTTCCGATCATAGTGTATCCATCCTTATCATGTTTAAGATTATTATTACTTCTCCTGAGTGTCGAAACAGGGAAATTCCTTCCGGGTATCAAGATCAAAGGAGCGGGGGAAGGGTTTGTGAGTCTATCACATGGAGGTGAAGCCTGTCGTCGATATCTTGGATTTCATGAAAGGCCTGACCCAGCGCTTCCCAGTCTGTGCCAGCAGACCTGGAGGCGACCACGAGCCGAAACCGGTTGAGCCCTTCACTGTCACGCATTTTTTTCCCGCTTTGAATCAGGGCCTTGAGACTATCAGATACATCATTCAGATCTTCTGATAGGATTATATAAATCAGCAGACGCCCACCCACTTTGATGGAGCGTGTAACGGGTATGCCGTCTATATCAACAGGCCCCTGTTTCACCTCAATCTCTTCAAAAACACCTTCAGGACATCCGCATCCGAGAACGTTTTGCACAAAATTCCTGACCAGCTCCTTCTGGGTCATTTTGTGTTCCAAAGGGAATCATCACCTCCAGGCAGATAAGTATCGGTGCGCTTCCCTGTCGGCAGCGCAACCATTTGTGCCGTTTTTCGCCGGGGTCGGCCCCTTTAATGGGGGGACTTGCGCTTCCACACGACCACACCGTCATGGCGTAATCCCAGGACAATGTTTCTGGAATACCTGATATCACTTGGGCCGGGGTATTGCTGCATTCCGTCGTCTCGGAAGGGATCGTACTGGTAGTACACAAGCCATCCAAGCCACTTGGTATTCTCCGTGGCCCTGGCGAATGCAAACCCGGATACAAATGCGATGACGATGGTCGTGAACAGGATTAGCAGGAAGAGCACATAACGCTTTTTCTTTTTAAAGACCTGTTTTGAAATCATAGCCATTTCCTTTGTGCAAAAAGGGTTCAAAGACCGCTGCACTCATCATTCATCCGAATAAACTATCAGGAAGACTGGAGATATACCTCTTCATAGGGCTGGATTACAACAAAGCCGTCACCCTGGAAACGCATCTGGATGGACTCACCGCTGCCACGACCCAGAAATGTCTTAAAAGAAACGTCCGTTTTGAGTTCAGGTTCTAAATTGCCTGACCATGCCACGGTTGCGTTGGGGTCCGTAATGACAGGATTGGAACTCGAGACCTTGAGGGTGAGGGGATCATGGTGGGTGGTAATGGCGATCATTCCCTTGCCCTCCAGCCTGACATTGGACAGCCCCCCTGCAAGCATTCCGGCCACCTTTTTCATCAACTTGATATCCCAATCAATGGTGCTTTCAAAGGCGAGCAGATCATTTCCGTTTACAGATATGGAATCTCCATCCAGATTGATAATGGAGATTTTCTTCCCTGTATCCGCCAGATAGAGGGTCCCCCGTCCTTCTGCCTTTGTGAGAGCCGCCCCTTCACCGCTCACTGCCTTTTTGAGTAGCTTCCCCAGTCCATGCTCAAGAACGCCCTCACGGGTAAACTTGATATCTCCACGATAGGCCACCATGGACCCCATTTTGGTCCATACCAGGCCATCAAGATTAATCTCCAGCAGGTTATTGCTCTCCAGTTCAAAAAGACCTTCCTCTTTGTCCTTTTGGCCTGTCTGATTAATGAACTGGGAAAGGGAGTAGCGGTTGGTTCCTCCCTCCATTTTCTCAGGGATCTTGACGCTGGCTTTACATTGGGGGCATTTCACGGTTTTGCCCGCGTACTTGTCCGGCACCTCTTGCTGATGCCCGCATTGTTTGCAATTGAAATTCATGGCTTGACCTCCTCGTGGGTAGTGTCGTCCAAATCAGGACTGATTTGGACTTGCGCCTTTTCCTTTGAGCGTCGGTGAGAAAGAAGAATGGTCATGGAAACAATATAAAATACCATCCAGTGTCCGGAAGATGCCCTGAATGTGTAGGCCTGATACCGGAAAAATTCTTCGTCGGTCAGTTCTTTGAGCACTTCACCGTGGCTCTGGAGGACTTTTTTCCCATCCACAATGGTAGGGACGCCCTCCTGATTCAGGGCAAATAAATTGTTTGTAAAGTTGAAGAAGGTATAGAGCAGAAAAAATATGCAAAGGGCCTGCATCCAAAAGGGGGCGTTTCTCACTGCCACCTTCCAGAAGCCTTCCCTGCCGGTTTTTCTGAATATTTTTCGCAACAGAAAAACCGTGGGTATCCAGACAACAAAGATGCCTATGTGCAGCAGCCAGATCGGTGGAAAGACTGCCTGGGGATCAATTCCCAGAAATGATGCTAAATGGGCGGTAAGGCTGAAAATAAAGCCTCCCGTAGCAATGATCAGGAGCGTTTTCATCTCCATCTCCTCTGCAAATGGAACGGAAAGATGCCGGTGATTTTCATGGTACTGCCCTCAGGATAGGAGAAAAAATCAGATTATTCAACTCTTGTGCTTCCATATCTGCCGGAACAGGCCCCTCTGCCATATCTCTTGTAAAAACGACGGCAAAAAGGCCGAGAATGACCAATCCGGATATTTGTGAAAGATTCAGATCAGGTCTCCTCGTTTAATGCAACATATGGGGTGGCTGTATCTCTCCACCATGCATAGCCACAGCCAGTTCTACCAGCTCCTCCCTTTTCGGTCGAAAGAAGACCATGGCGATCGCGGCAACACCGATGAAGATATACAGGTTTTGATATTCGTCTCCAAGCAAAAACAGCACAAGCCCGTAAAGACCTATGCTTTCGCAAAGTGCAAGCGAGATAATGACGGCCGATGTATATCGTGAAAGGGCTGTCGGATGATCGAACTTCAGCAGGGAATCCGCTCCGTTGGAGCGCACCCTGAGCATAGTATTTCGCAGATAATAGGCCAATAAAAGCTCGGCTGCCGAGATGCCGAAAAGTATGTTTCTCACCAGGGCGATAGGGAATTCGGGATTCGGTGTTTTCCTTATGAGATCACCTGCCACATGGCAAATAATGATGTAAATAAATAGAGATGCCAGCATTGCCCCCCAGATAATCAAATTCAATAGAAATCCCTTTTCAATGGTCTCTTTCTCTTCCGGTACCAGCATGTCCTTCTCCTGACCTTTTAAAGATGTGACCCCGAGGCCTTTACTTCGGTGGGAGGGATTTTGCGAATCCTTTGGCCTGAATCAGCCAATCCTTTAGATCATTGTCCGCCTTGAACCCGTCCTGCGCTACCATGACCCACCCCTTCATGGGTTTCCCGGTAATGTCAAAGGGCTTTGTAAATGGTAAACCTAAGGCCTTGTTGGCCTTTTCTTCACCCAGTCTGAGGATGAGAAAATCCTTATAAACACCGCAGAACATGTTTCCATTTATCAAGCGACATATACCCCCAAACATTTTCTTCCTGTCGGTGTTTTTCCAGCGGGATGTCATTTTTTCAATACGGGCATCGATGTCTTCATTATAGGGCATGGGTAACCTCCTTATGCGTTGGATTCCGAATCAGGGCGGCCACTTCTTCCCGGGATTTGGCTGGGTATCTGGTAGGACCCATCCAACCTATTCCACATCGCAGCATGTTTCCTGTCAAGATTTTGTGTTTCCCTATCCAATTCTTCTCCAGAGATCTCACCTCTCTGGTGTTTGGCCCGGATGGCGGCAAGCTCGTTATCGTACCATCTGTCAGGATCAAAATTATAGGTCATAGTTTCATTTCCTAAATAGTTGTCAAGTCTGCCTTTGACTCTTGACAGCTTTATCTTCCATTTTTTTATAAGTATTTAGGCTTCTGTTATCTTTTTGAAGAGTGGAATAATGTGCTGGAGGTTGGATTATGATCAATACCCTAATCCGGGCATTCTGGTAGGCACGGTGACCTCCCTGACACCTGAAACCTGACACCAGTTGGAGCGCAGGTATTCTGTGAGTCATGCCCTCTGGGATTAGATCAAAGTCGGGCCCTCTGGACACGGATATTTAATGGTCATACCAACCTAAAAGCCGTGTTTTCTACCAGGCTTCGGCAAAAAGCTCAAAAAACCCAATGGGACGGACGCAGGCAGGACATTTTTCGGGGGCATTTTCACCCTCATGGATATAGCCGCAGTTGCTGCAGCGCCAGACCCGTTTTTCGTCCCTGTTGAATATCCGGCCGGTTTTGAGGTTGTCTGAAAGGGCCAGAAACATTTTTTCATGCTGCGCTTCCGCAATTGAGATGGCATCCCAGAAGTCAGCTGCACGGTCAAACCCTTCCTCTCTGCCGATTTTTGCAAATCCCGGATACAAGTCGGTATGGACGTATTTTTCAAGATCAGCCGATGCGATCAGGTTATCGTAGGTGGTTTTTATCACACCGGTTAAAAAACTTGATGTGACCTCAAGCTCACCTCCGTTAAAAAACTTAAAAAACCGCAGCGCATGTTCTAATTCCTGGTCCGCGGTCTCTTCAAAAATTTTGGAGATCTGGATATATCCGTCCTCTTTCGCCTTATTGGAAAAAAATATATACCGGGTCGTTGCCTGTGATTCAAAGGCGTATGAAATGAGCAGATTTTTTGCAGTCTGGCTTTCTCTGAATTTTCCCATACATGGACTCCATTAAACAGTTCTTTGCTATTCGTCATCCTCAATGATCTCAATGGCATCTGCACCGCACTCAGTTGCCGCCCTGCGGCACACTTCTTTATACTGATCCGGTATTTCATCAAATTTGACCGTTGATTTTAACTCGTCCTCATCATATTCGAACACCTCAGGACAAAGATCATTGCAATTTCGGTCTCCCATGCACTGTGACGTAATGGTTACTTTCATGCGTTTCCTCCCTTTTTGCTTGGTTTATTTGGCTAACGCTGAAATGACTTCTTCGGCATTTTCTGGATGCCACTTCATGTGTAATTTTCGGTGATTAACAGCGCAATCACGAAGATAAAGATTGATCAGACTCTGGTAAGGAATACCAGTTTCCTCCGACATAGACTTGAAATATGAAACGGTGTCGCGGTCCATCCGCATAGTCACCGGTTGTTTTAGATATTTGATATAAGGGTTCTTACGCCCTTTCATTTTGGAAAAATTGTAATGGTCTCTCATCTTCTAAGCCTCCAATATTCTTTTTCTTCATCGCCATCTGCCTTTCTGGCCGATATAATCCTAACGACCGTTTCACTTTCCCGAAAACAGTGACAGACGATGAGAATCCGAAGCTTTAAACTTATCCCAAGTAGAATGAAACGGTCTTCACTTTCTGAATGGTCGGGGTCAGAAAATTGTATGGCATTTTCATCGTAAAAGACCGTACGCGCTTCATTGAAAGAAACGCCGTGCTTTTTGATATTAGCCTTTTCCTTTCGTTCATCCCATTCAAACCGCAATTCGTTCATATGTACATTGTACTTATAATAATGCGTATGTCAAGTTAACAGTTTAAGCCGGATGGCGAGTTGAGTGGAACCTTGAGTATCAACGAATTGCCCATGAATTGTAACCAATTCAATGATTGGTAATATATCGACTGTCGGGAATTTAGATGAAAGAGCCGTTGCAATAAGCTGGTATTCATCAAGAATTTGTCTCGAAAGTACAATTTGAAGGCTTTAATTTTCCCATGCTTTGAGGATTTGTGATGGAGGACCAACGAAAAATATCCCTGATATGAACACATTCGTATCAAGGATAGTTCTCATTT
>JAFDIX010000736.1 GCA_019307805.1 Deltaproteobacteria bacterium
TCATACCCATCGTGGAAGCGCAAGCTCAGGAGGCGTACAAGGTTGGGGCCGTGTTCTCGGTAACGGGGCGGGCTTCTTTCCTGGGCGATCCTGAAAAGAAGACCGCCATGATGCTCGCTGAACAGATCAATGCAGCGGGGGGAATAAATGGTCATCCATTGGAGCTGGTTGTATATGATGACGAAGGAGATCCCACCAAGTGTGCCCTTGCTGTGAGAAAGCTGATCACCCAGGACAAGGTTTGCGCCATTATTGGGCCCTCCTTGAGCGGTTTTTCCTTGGCTGTACTTCCGGAAGCGGAGAAGCACAAGATACCTCTTGTTTCGTGCGCGGCCAGTTACAAGATTGTCAACAACGAAAAGACGGGTAAACCATACAAATGGGTATTCAAGGTGCCCCAGTCCGACAGCATGGCAGTGGAGGCGATTTACGCCCATATGAAAAAGAAAGGCATCAAGAAGATCGCCATCATGACCGGCACGACAGGCTTTGGCAAAAGCGGCCGGGGTGAGTTGACCCGTCTTGCTCCCAAGTTCGGGATATCGATTGTGGCTGACGAAACGTACGGTCCCAAGGATACAACCCTGACCGTCCAGCTCACCAAGATCAAGGGGCTGGCCCCACAGGCTATTGTGAACTGGTCTATCGGGCCCACCCAGGTGATTGCAGTGAGAAACGCGCAGGAGTTGGGCATGGGCAAGGTTACTTTTTATCAAAGCCATGGCTTTGGAAGCAAAAAGAATATTGACTTAGCAGTAGGCGCTGCCGAAGGGGTGTACACTCCTCTGGGGGCCTGCAACTATGCTGAAATCCTTCCAGAAGACCACCCTCAAAAGGGTGTCACCATGCAATATCGAAGGGCTTATACGATGAAATACTTTGAACCTGTCTCATCTTTTGGCGGACATGCCTGGGACGCTCTATCGCTGGTAGTCCAATCCCTGAAGGCTGTGGGATGTGACAAGGCAAAGATCAGGGACCATTTAGAAAACACCAAAGGTTTTGTGGGACAGCACGGCATTTTCAGCTTCTCGTTCGATGACCATAATGGGCTCACCAGTGAGGCTTTTGAGATGATTGTGGTGAAAAACGGGGCTTGGGCTTTTGCCGATTAATCCAGGATCAGGCGTGTCCGAGACCATCAGGTTTTCACGAACTTGCATGACTCGGACACGCTTTTGTTTGTGCATCGAAGTTTGATGGACTCGTAAAAAGTCAACAAACAGATGGCACAGTAGAAAGCTCCAGATGCAAGGCGCGCGAATATTGAGGAATGAGGCGTACTTAATCGTACGTCGCAATGACGAAAGATGCATAGACAGCAACCTGCGAAGCAGGTGGCTTCGGTTTCCGGCCGAAGGCCGTGAAACCAAGCTGGCACGTCAGTGTCTTTGATCTGAGTCTGCGTGCAGACAACCGCAACGCCGCAGATGGACTTTTTACGAAGCCGTCAAGTTTAGGTCGATACCAGAATGCGGTCATCTGTTCGGGGCCTTGAAGCCTTTCTATGGCTCAACGGCCCCGTTCTTCGCTCCAGGTTGGGCCCCGGCCAAAAGGGCCTCTGCGCCTGTAGGGATTGGTGCTGAGTTCATTATTTGTCATGGAAGAAATATCCTTCGCAAGCCAGCTGCTCCAATACACCATAACCGGCATCACCATCGGGAGCATTTATGCCATGGTGGCTATCGGGTTTAATGTTATCTACAATGTTACCGAAGCCATCAATTTTGCACAGGGCGAATTCGTAATGCTTGGCGGTTTGGTCATGGTTTTGTTTCGGGTCACCCTGAACATACCCGTGGTGATTTCCCTCCCGCTCACGATCATGGTTGTCACGGTCGTCGGCGTCCTTTTAGACCGTCTGGTCATCAGGCCCATTCGAAAGCCCTCGGTCCTATCGATGATCATAGCCACTATTGGAGCTGCTTTCTTTATTAAAGGGGCAGCCATGTTCATATGGGGAAAGGACCCCTTTGATCTGCCTCCCTTTACCGGTCGAGACCCTATCAACTTTTTGGGAGCCGTCATCCTGCCCCAGAGCCTGTGGGTAGTCGGCTTCTTGGTAGCGGTGGTGATTACCCTGACACTTTTTTTTGATCGCACCATCCTTGGAAAGGCCTTGCGGGCGTGCGCGGTCAACCCGAACGCATCTAGCTTGGTCGGTATCAATGTGCAGTATATGATCCTTGTCTCCTTTGCCATGAGTGCAGCCATCGGTGCCGTGGGAGGTATCGTCATCACCCCCATCTCTCTTATGGAGTATGATCGCGGGGCCATGCTGGCAGTCAAGGGATTCGCGGCCTGTGTCCTGGGAGGCATGGGGAGTTTTTACGGGGCCGTTATGGGAGGCCTGATCATTGGCCTTATAGAGTCGCTGGGAGCGGGACTCATCTCGTCCGGATATAAGGACGCCTTTGCCCTTTTGGTTTTGCTTTTTGTCCTGTTTCTCAAACCGAGCGGCCTGTTTGGCAGTGCAGAGATCAGTAAGATAAGGA
>JAFDIX010000737.1 GCA_019307805.1 Deltaproteobacteria bacterium
TGTGGCCGCGTTGTCCGGTCCATCAAGGATCTTTCGGGCATCATCAAAGGACATCTGTTTGATGGCATCCCAGAATATGGCCTTGGCCTCAGGCGCTGCGCGCTCCGCAGCCCGGTTCATACTCAATTCGAAATCGTCTACCTTTTGGCCGTATCCGGCGGCTCGCAACAGTTTTTCCACCTTTTGGACGGAACTCGGCAGGGGGATGCGAATGTCGGAGTTCTTGTAATAACCGTCCGCCTTTGAGACTATACCCACCGCATTTTTGGTGCCTACCTCAAGGGCCTGCTTGAGCCCGTCAATGATCTCGCTGTCGGAAAGCCCTCCCTGATCAAGTCCCACTGCTTTTTGGGCATCCTTGAGAAAATCTGAGAAACCCGCCTGAACGCTTTGGATGGGGATGGAACCACAAATCATCAAAAGGCACAGAAGAATAAGTCCGTTTTTTTTCATCACTTTACCTCTGTATGAAAAAGGGGATGGGCCGAGAAACGCCCATCCCCTGTCTGTTAAATCATTATTGGTTCACTGTTTACTTCCAGGCTACCGGGGCCAGTTCAACGCGTCTGTTCTGGGCCCTGCCTTCTCTGGTCTTGTTGGTGGCAACGGGCCTTGTGAGACCGTAGCCGACGGCTTTCATGCGTGAAACATTGACGCCCTTATCCGCGAAGTATCTCAGAACAGCCTTTGCACGTCTCGCGGAGAGGCTCTGGTTGTATGCCTCGCCCCCGATACTGTCCGTATGCCCCTGGATTTCTATTTTCAGGTCCGGGTTCCTCTTCATGACCTTCACTGCAGAATCCAGCATGGCACTGTATTGCGGCTTGATATCGGCCTTGTCAAAGGCAAAGAGGACTTCCCCAAGCACCCAGCATCCCTGGGCATTCACTTTTGCCCCATAGGGAGTGTTCGGGCACCTATCCAGGTTGTCAGCGACTCCGTCCCCGTCCGCGTCTCCAATGCCACTGATGGGGCAGCCCTTGTAGTCGACTCTTACGCCCCTCGGGGTATTGGGACATTGGTCAAGATAATCCGGGACCAGGTCCCCGTCCGAATCCAGGGCGCAACCATCTTTGTCCACCTTGACGCCCTTGGGTGTTGCCGGGCACAGATCCGAGTTATTCGGGACACCATCCCCGTCAGAGTCCAGAAAACCTCCTCTGAAAAACACCCTTTCAACATAACCGGCCATCTGGGCAGGTGAGGCCGTATCCGCAGCATTGATGGTAAAACCGCAACGTCCCGCCTTGGCTATCTTGACCATGGTTTCACTGCCTGCGAGATCATTCCCCACGAGCACGGAATAAATACATACCCTGTCACCATAGGCCTCCTTAAGTGCCTTTGCCGCCGGTACAGGGTCCCCTTCCGTGGATCTCGCATCACTCACAACAATAACGGCAATGTTGCCATCGATTGCTTCCAGGTCTATGATGGCTTCATTGATTCCGGAGGTGAGGGGAGTCTCACCCTTGGCCCATTGAATTGTTGACACCGCATCCTCCAATCCCTGTTTGGAATAATCCGTCATACCGTAAATACGGGCCGTGGACGGAATGAAGGGATTGTTGGTCCCGGCTACCTTTCGGAGCCCGGCTTGAAGCCGAATTTTGGGGATGGTCTGATTGAAGCGGTTCACGAAATTCTTTGCGATTTCCAGTTTGCCGCCCTGTGCCATGGATCCTGATGCATCAAGGATCACGAGAAAGGCAGCGGTCTTCTGTTGGAGTTGACCGGCTTTCACCCTGGCATTGAGATCAGCCGCGGAAAACGGCGCGAGCGGCGGGGGGGCCGTAGCGCAACCAAAGAGCAGGGCGCCGGCTACCATAAAAATCAGTACGAACTTGAAGTTCCTTCCCATAATTTTACCTCCTTCTCATAGTGTTATCAGATACCGCGAGGGTCTACAGTCCCTGCGGGTGGTTCTTCCCCCATTCAGTTGCGTTCAAACCTATGTCTTCTCAGCAGAAATTACAATAGTCCTATTTCATTATTTTATGAATAGGTTTGGCTTTAAATATTTAAGATGAGTTTAAATGGCCGATAGGATGGCATAATTGTTGGAATCATACAATGCTTCTCTTAATTATTTTCTGGAGCGATATTTTTCATGTAGCCATCGATTACCCGGTTGGGATCAATTTTGAGAAATTCGGCATAGGTTTTGAGGAAATTTTTCAGATAGACGCTCGAGGGCAGGCTTTCAAAGTCATTTTCTTCTATGGCCTTCAGGGTACTGACTCCAATCCGGGTGACTTCAAAGATTTCATCGAGTGTAATCCCCAAAAACTCGCGCAGTTTTTTTAAATCTTCTCCGGAGATCTGCTCTTTTGCAAGGATTTGGCCTGTGACTCCGCTGAGATCCTTATCCCGGGTTTTCTCTTTTACCCTCTTGGAGAATGCATTCTTGCCAAAGGAGTCTCTGAATTGAAACAGGGGAATGGGTTCGTTTTTGTCCTGTTGTTTGAGGAGGGAAGGATCGATTTTTCCCG
>JAFDIX010000738.1 GCA_019307805.1 Deltaproteobacteria bacterium
GGACAAGCAAGCAAAATCCCAACCTGGCGCAGGACTATCTTGATTTCATAGCGGATGCGGATCTCCTCATAGGCGACGGGCAATATACCCAGGAAGAATATCCTGAAAAGCGGAAGTGGGGGCACACCTCTATTCCGGTCCTCCTGGAAACCGCCTTTAAGTCCCGAGTGAAGAAACTCGCCATCTTCCACCATGATCCGCAACATTCAGACAAGTTTCTGGATGAAATATGGTCTGAAAACCGGACCCGATTCCGGACAGAAGACATGAGAATGGAGGTCTTTTGTGCCAGAGAAGGCATGACCATTGCCGTTTAAGGCCCGAAGAACGGGCCGCTCTCTTCAAAAACCACTCGCAATATCTCCTTTCCTGAACCCAATTATGGCACAGCGTTCTGCTCAGGATTAGTCGCTCAGGAGTTTTCCTGAATTTGCCAGATTGTCCCTGGGATGGTCGTTGATGATGATGGTGACCTTCTCCGGGGCTGCACCTGCGACGTTAACGATGGTGTCCGTAAATTCCTTGACGACCTGAGCCTTTTGCTCCGTGGTTCTGCCCTCTATCCAGTCGATTTTGATAATTGGCATTTTGTATCCTCCTTGTCATGAAGTTATTTTATTATTATTCCTCTCCCAACTGGTTGGACGAAAATGGCCGAGAAATTTAGGGTTCAAGTGTGCCCACTACATAGGGCCCCTGGGGGATAACCGCCACCGAGCTGTGGTCTTTGAGAAGCTGGTCGACCTCATACTGCAGATCGTGGATCTTGGTCAACCCAAAGGGCTCCAATTGCTCGGCCTCAATACCCGGTGAAACCACCAGCACATCCCCCATTTTGCCCCGTGCCTGGTAATAACGCTGGACAGCCCATTGATCTAAAATGAAGTTGTCCGGGTCAGAATACTTTTGGTTAAATGGTTCGCCCCCTCTGCAGGCATCCACCAGTTCACAGAAATTGTCACTGCCCACACCCTGGTCGCAGCCGCAGACGAGAATGACCGTACCGCCTTTTTTACAAACGGGCATTGCTCCGATGAGGCCTTTGGTTGACTGGTAGAAGGTGGCATCCAGGGGATGGCCTCCTCCCGTTGTAATGACCAGGTCGGCGGGGTTTTCTATATGGATGACAGAGAACTTTTCCACCATCCCGCACCCAGCCAGGTGGGCTGCCCGCAATTCACCGGCGAAGACGCCGGCCGTTCCCTTTTCCTTGTTGATCACCACGTTGAGGATAAAGTCAGCACCTGCCAAACGGGCCACCTCAAGGGTGGCTTCGTAAAAGGGATTTCCCTGCAGGATGCAGTTGTCCACATTGGGGTGGGCAATCATTTTAAAGGAGTGCATGAATTTCATGGTTTCAAAACTGGAGAGTCCCGGCAGGATGCTTTTTGCTCCCCCGGAAAAACCGGCAAAGGGGTGGGGTTCTATGAGGCCGGTCAGAATCTTGAGATCGGCATCAAGATAGCGGGAGTTGATCTCAATGGGAGCACCGTCCAGTTCATGAATGCGGCGATATTCCCGAGGATCATCACAGAGATGGTTTATGATGTTGAAGTCAGCTGCCAACCGGGGCCCGACAAGCCCATCCAGGACTTTCCCCTCATTGGATTGGTGGGTGCCTGTGGCGATGAGGATGGTGATTTGATCCCGGTCTATCCCTGCCGATTGGAGGGTTTTGAGCAATGGGGGCAGAATCACCCTGTTTGGAACGGGGCGGGTATTGTCTGAGATAACGATGCATGCGTTTTTTCTCCCTGCGGCCAGTTCCGAAAGGGGAGGGCTGTCAATGGGTTGCTCCAGGGCAGAGGTCACAGCCCCCTCCGGATCATGGAGGGTGGGCATAGAGACAGGTTCCAGAACCATGGCATTATTGGGAATATCCAGGTCGATTTTTTCATGACCGCATGGGAGTTCAACCCTCATCGTTCTTATTCCTCCAAACTGTCTGACTAATGGCTTCTAAAACCGGCAACCCCGGCAACTGATTAGGAGATGCCGGGTGCTGGTTTCTGGATGCCGGCAAAAAAACCAGCGTGATTAATTTGCGCCCTAAACGGGGGGTCCCTTTCCAGCATCTAGCATCCAGTATCCAGCATCACAGGGTTCCATTGCACAACCTGACGCATACCGGCCGGTTGGCGGAGAATATCACGGAAGCGTCGTATGAATGAAAAGGTTATAAGAAAAGGGCGCAGCCTTGTCAACAGAGAGGCAATCCCCTAAGTCCTTGACTTGCAAACCTCTCTTGTCTATTATTCCGCAACAATAACTCTTCTCTCACTTTTTGTGCGCAAGAAACGTAAGGTTCTCTATGGTGGGTCCAGATTTCATTATCTTTTACCGGCCCTTCGGCTTTAGTAGTCATAACACCTATTTCATAATCCAACACAAGTATTGAAAACTGGTTCTTATTGGCAGTTCACTGTGGACAAGTTTTTTGTGGGATATTCACCTTTAGACTTTCTTTTGGTTGCGGGTCGATTGTCATTAAT
>JAFDIX010000739.1 GCA_019307805.1 Deltaproteobacteria bacterium
TCCGGGTCTCTATGCAGCCATCAACAATCTCTTTTGCAGGCATGCCTGGTCGGAAAAGAAATATATCAATCGTGAACAGGATCTGGGAATACCCGGTTTGAGGAAGGCCAAACGGTCCTACAACCCCCACCACATGTCCAACAAGTACATTATCACACCCAAATAGCCCCTCATGTGGAACCCATTTTATTCGAGCTTGAAAACCAATGTTTTCGTTAATCGAATGCTGTAAAGTTCTGGAATAATGTAATGTTGGAATATTGCGTTCGGAGGAATGGGACCTCTTTTTACTTGAAAGTACCCCTGTTCATGATCAAATTAATATTCCGTGCCAAAAAAGTGTGGCAGTGACTGAAATGATGGGCCAATTTGCCTTGTCAAACCATGCATTACGCTATATTATGCCCCATTTTCTGCTCAGCAAATATCACAAAAAACTCCCTTTGAGGGGTTGGAAACGCTGTTAACCCTAACGTTGCATTAATCTATACAACTAACTATGAGGATAGGCGTAAGACAGTCGTTTTTACGAGATCGATGCTGGATGCTTGTTGTAGCGAAGCGGAAATCCCGGCTTTAGCGGGGATATTCAGGAATGCTCTAATAGTGAAGTCCAAAAACATCCAGTATCCAGGAACCAGTATCCCAAATCAGCCAATACTGGCAATGGTTTTCGTTGTAACGGCCTAGATCGAATACATAATTTTATGCAACTATAGGGTTAATTCCATGGAACCACCAAAATTAGAGCAGCAGATAAAAGGGTCACGTGGCCCGGTGGTGCGCGATCATCTCAAGGTGTCCGCCTGCTACCAGTGCAGGCGCTGCACCAACGGGTGTCCGATCACCTTTGCCATGGATATCTATCCGGACCGGGTGATTCGGCTGGTGAATCTCGGGCAGATGGACAGGGTATTGCACAGCAGTACCATCTGGGTCTGCTCGGCCTGCGAGACATGTACCACCCGGTGCCCCAATGAAGTGGATATCGCCGGGGTCATGGACAACCTCAAGGAAATGGCCGTTCGTTCCGGAATAAAGGCCCCTCAAGGGGCGACCCTTGCATTTCATGAGGCTTTTTTACGGGATATCGGAAAACGGGGCCGGATTTTTGAGGGAGGTTTGATGCAGAGCTACATGATCAGGAGCGGAGAAATCTTCAGAAAAACACGGGACGGAAGCATCAAGGATGATATCCTCATGGGATTGCGCCTGCTCAAGAAGGGGCGAATGCCCCTGATTCCTGAGGGGATCAAGGACAGGTCGGCACTCAGGAATTTGATGAAGAGAGACAAATGAAGGTCAGCTACTATCCAGGATGTTCGCTGAAGGGAACGGCCAGGGATTATGAGGATTCCCTCAAATCCGTGTGCGCCCTTCTGGATATCGAACTGGAGGAACTTGAAGACTGGATTTGCTGCGGGGCCACGGCGGCCCACAGTCTGGATCACAGGGTGGCTGTCAATCTTCCGGGAAGGAACCTGGAACTGGCAGAAAAGGCAGGAAGGGATTTGCTTGTCCCCTGTCCCCTCTGCTTTAACCGGCTCAAAACAGCGGAACATGAACTGCTCGGCGAGCGGGGGGGTGACTACGAAGTCGCCATAACCGGGAGTAAGGTGCGAGTCTGGGACCTGGCAAACTACATGGCACAGGAACCGATACTCGATGCCATGGCAGAACGGGTCAAAACAGATCTTAAGGGTCTCAAACCGGTCTGCTACTACGGGTGCATGGCGAGTCGTCCGCCGAGTGTCACGGGGGAAAAAAATTACGAAAACCCCATGAGTATGGACAGGATTCTTGAGCGCCTGGGCGTGGAACCCATCCCATGGTCCCATAAGACCGATTGCTGTGGGGCAAGTCATTTGGTGGCCCGCCCTGATATCGTCTATGAGCTGGTGGGGAGAATTTACGGTCAGGCGGACAGGGCAGGGGCCAATTGCATTGTCGTCTCCTGCCAGATGTGCCAGGCCAACCTGGATCTTCACCAGGAAAAAATTCTTGAAAAGATGGGCGCAGACTATCAACTGCCGGTGCTCTATTTCACGGATGTGATAGCACTTGCACTGGGTCATAAAGATTCCAAGAAATGGTTGAAACGGCATTTTGTGGAGCCCTTTGAACTTTTAAAAGAGCAGTGCCGGCTGGATATCGGATGATGAATCACGAAAGCACGAAAGTTGGAAAACACGAAAACGATAGAATGATCTAAATTGAACTAAAGTTTAAAAAATAAAGAAGAGAAAAAAATAATCACGAATCCGGCGTCGCCAAAAGGCTATGCCGTGACAAGAGTACGAAAACACTAAAAAGTAACGGAATAATCACTTGAATCCTTG
Source organism: Deltaproteobacteria bacterium (assembly GCA_019307805.1). Taxonomy (GTDB): domain Bacteria; phylum Desulfobacterota; class DSM-4660; order Desulfatiglandales; family HGW-15; genus JAFDIX01. The sequence continues at coordinate 2,340 of JAFDIX010000739.1, forward strand.
ACCCCTCGAACCCTTGGCCCCTTTTGGGATACAAAGATTCAAGAGCCTGAGAATAGTTCGAAATAAATTTTATCTAATGAGTAATACAAACTCACATAAAATCGGCTCGGTCATGGTCGTGGGAGGCGGGATTGCCGGGATGCAATCAGCCC
>JAFDIX010000740.1 GCA_019307805.1 Deltaproteobacteria bacterium
CTGACGATTCCTTTTGTTTAGCCAGAGACTTTTGATATGCCTTCCAGCCGGGACACCATCCGGTATGCCACTGCCAGAGTCTTCCGATCAGTGAACCGGGCTTTTTTTCAGCATAGCTGTGTAATTTACAGACTTCGCAACGGGATTTCATTTTCTATACTTCCTTAAAAATATGGTAACCGTTCACGGGTTCAGGGTTCAAGGTTAAGGGGTTGTAGGTTTACCCCGAATCTGAACAGACTTCGAAACGGCACTTTTTGCAAAGGTTCCACAAGGCACCAGGCACTACTTTGTTAGGAAAGCCAACCCACCGCAATGACCACCAAAAACAAAATTGTTGCGGCGTTCACGGAAACGATTAGCGCGCGGTGGCGGTAAAAAAACTCGTTAAATTTTTGGATGCGCTTAAATCCACCAAAAAATCGCCTGCGCCTTTCCAGATTCAGATACTTGGTGTTGCCCGAAGGGGAATCACTTTGAAATGCAATCGACGGATAGATGGCATAGACCCCTTCGCTATAGCGAGAAAACAGGCAATCGTAGGCACCTCCCGGCCATGGGATTCTGACAATTTCCCGGGCAAAGTTCCGGTTCAGGGCATAGGCATGCGACAGGCTGCGATGTTTTATCTCCATCACTGCTTTGGACTCTGTCGGTTTAACACCGTTGATTAGGCACCCTAACAGCAGTATTTTCCATTCTTTCTTAGATTGTAAAAACCGGGTACAGGCTTTTAATTTTTCCGGGTCGAAACGATCAAACAGGATGTCGTCTTCAAAGATCAGAATATGACGGGCACCCGCGTCTAGCCCTTTTTGAATACATTTTATATGCGATTCATAGATACCTCTTTCAATATCTTCAGGATGTTTGTCTCTTTCAACGATAAAGAACTCAACACGATCTAAAAGCCCGACAGCAGCAAACTGTCGCTTTGCCTCGGTTCTTCGATCAATACGTTCTCTAACCGAAACACAAAATATTTTACAAAAAAAATCCCAGTCCATGGTTTAAAGGATATCCCAGTCTTCACCTACAATATTCAGGACCTGATTAAAATTATCATCTGTCAAATTCTTGAACCTGACTTGAAACTTTGATGAACTCGTAAAAAGTATCACCGATGGCTAAGTAGAAAGTTCCATATACAAGGCGCAGTAGTTTTTCAGTGACGAGGCAATACATATGTAGTATGCCGAGTTTCTGAAAAACCGCTGCAACGCAGTAGATGGGACTTTCTACGACGCCATCAACTTTAATTAATCGGCTGATAGCCTTTTGATCTTATCAGGCGATGCATTTTGCCTGGAAACTTCTTTCTAAAAAAGTCTTCGAGTTTTTGAGAACACTTTGCAACCTTTGATATATCTATTCCTGTTTCAATGTTCAACGATTTCATGAGATATGCAGTATCTTCTGTTGCAATATTGCCTGCAGCTCCGGAGACAAAAGGACATCCCCCCATGCCTGCCAGAGCAGTATCAAAACGGGTAACGCCACATTCCATCGCGGCCATAACATTAACCAGTCCCAATCCACGGGTATCGTGCAAATGAAGCACCACCGGTGTATTGGCGACCTCGGGCGTCAATTTTTTTGTAAGATTATGAATTGAAAGAGGATTGGCCATGCCGGTGGTATCGGATATGGCAAGGGTTTGAATTCCTATTTTCAGGAAATCTTTGGAAATTTTAAGCACACGTTCTTCAGAAATTCTGCCTTCATAAACACACCCAAATGCACACTGAATGCCTGCGCGTATCTCCATTTTGTATTCTTGTGCAAGCCGAATCATCTCTTTTCCCGTTTCCATGGCTTTTTCAAAAGGCATGCCTGCATTTTTCCGGCTGTGTGTATCGCTGGCCGATATTGAAATCTCTATGTGCTGCATACCGGAGAGGTGCGCGCGCTCAACTCCTTTTTTATTCAAAACAAGTCCGCAGTAGTGCACGTCTTTTCTTTTGGGAAGACGTTTTAATAAATCTTCGGTATCCGCCATCTGCGGTACCACATCAGGATGAACAAAGGAGGTCACCTGGATATCTTTTAATCCTGCCTCCACGAGGCCGGAAATGATCTCCACCTTGAGATTTGTAGGGACTATTTTTTTTTCAAACTGGAAACCGTCTCTCGGCCCCACTTCAATCAGGGTTACTTTGTCTGGAAGATTTAAATTCATTAGATAGTGTCCGTATGATAATCTGAGACCTTTGCAGATAAGCGCAGACTTCGAAATGGCACTTCTTGCCTGATTTCTGCGTCAGGCTCAAATTTCAATCCTCAAAATATTCAATATATTCTTGCGGTTGATCCGCCTGAGGCGGATCGCCTTTCTTGAACTCGAACAAAAATTACCATTTTTCAAAGGTCTCAACCTGTTGCCGGTTTCGTCTTTTTATTGATATACAATTGTGTTAAGATTTTATCAACTTTAATTAAACAGGAAAACTCAAATCATACTTATGAAAAAACATGTTCCCTTAAGAAT
>JAFDIX010000741.1 GCA_019307805.1 Deltaproteobacteria bacterium
GGCGCTGGACGTGAAAGGCCGTCCCACGTGTGATGCAGGAGAGGCCCTAATGGGAACGGTCCTGACCATGGCCGGACACAAGGGATATGCATTGGCTCTGATGGTCGAACTCTTAACGGGCGTGCTCTCCGGGGCGGCCTTCGGCTCGTCCATAGGTTCCATGTACAAGGATATGGACAGGAAACAGGATGTGGGGCACTTTTTCTGTGTCCTGGATATAGAGGCCTTCATGGACGTCTCCCGTTTCAAGGGGAGGGTGGACCGGATGATTGATGAGATCAAGGCCTGTAAAAAAAGACCCCATGTGGAGGAGATACTGCTTCCAGGAGAACTCTCTTTCAGCAAGGCCCTGAAAAATCGAGAACAGCATTGTGTAAAGAGTTAGGCGTGATATATTCGCTCAAAGATCATACTTGAATTAAGGGAGTTGGATTTGTGAAAGACATTCTGGTCACAGAAGATATCGCGGGTCAGGGCATGGAGGCCCTGAAGGAAAAATTCCACGTGGTTTTCGAACCGGACCTCTGGGGAGAGCCGGAAAGGCTTCAGGCGTTGCTTCCGGAATTCAGGGCTGTTATCGTGAGGAACCAGACGAGGGTGACCTCTTCGATCATCAGGGCTGCACCCCGACTGCAGGTCATAGGCCGGGCCGGGGCCGGGCTCGACAACATCGACCTCGAAGCGGCCTCCTCTGCAGGCATTGTGGTGCTCTACACCCCGGAGCAGAATTCCATATCCGTTGCGGAACTGACCCTGGGGATGATGATCATCCTGGCCAGAAAGATCGTTCCGGCCGACCGAAGCACCAAATCAGGACATTGGGAACGAAAGGCGTTCACGGGGACTGAGCTTTACGGCAAAACCCTCGGAATTGTTGGCCTGGGACGCATAGGCTACCGCGTCGGCAGGAGGGCAACGGCTTTCGGCATGAATATGCTGGCCCATGATATCTACGCAAATCCGGACGCTGTGCTGGTTTCCGAGCTCTCCGCCACCATGGTAGATATGGAGGAGCTTCTGGGGCGTGCGGATTATATCTCCTGTCACGTCTCCCTGACAGAGAAGACCAGGGGCCTCTTCGATTATGAAATGTTTTGCAGGATGAAACCTTCGGCCTTTTTTATCAATACATCAAGGGGGGAGGTCGTTGATGAGGCGGCCCTGGTGAAGGCTCTCAAGGAAGAGCGAATAGCCGGTGCCGCCCTGGATGTTCGGTCCGAAGAACCCCCTGATGATAGTCCCCTGTCCGGGATGGACAACGTCATCCTGACACCCCATATCGGGGCCTTTACAGGGGAGGGACAGGAACGGGTGGTCTCATCCGTATGCCGGGATGTGGCTGCGGTGTTAAATGGTAAGGAACCGAGGAACTATTTTAATCTTTCAAGATCCTAAAGGGCAAAGGTCTGTGGTTCATGGACACCTCATCTGCGGCGGCGGAGGCCGTGACCCTGTGGGCGGCATCGGGCGCAGTGGTGCACCTGTTCCCGACGGGTCAGGGGAATAATATCGGCAATCCCATCGTGCCTGTGATCAAGCTTTCGGCCAACCCGCTGACCTGCGAGACCATGAGTGAGCGCATCGATCTGGAGGTGTTCCCCATCCTGACGGGTGGAATCACCCTTGACGAAGCAGGTGATCAATTGATAGAAATGATTCGCTGGACCTGCAATGGGCGTTTTACGGCCACTGAGGCCCTGGGCCATCGGGAATTTGTACTGACAAAACTAACCATCAGCGCTTAGCACGTGTGGCTTTCATAATCAATAAGGTATGGATTCGATAGATATAATGTGAAACAAAATTCATAACCTTTAACCCACAGGAGGTGACAAACGATGAAGGCAATGAGATTGGTTGTGTTAGGCGTTTTCGTTTTTTCATTGATCGGATTTGTCGGACAGCCCACAGCAGCCTATGCAGGAGAGACTGTGCAGGTCGCCCAGCAGTACGGACTCTGGTGCGCCGTTAACACCATCGTGGTCCAAAAGAAACTGATCGAAAAATATGCTCCGGGCACTAAGGTTGTGGAGACCCGCTTTGCATCCGGTGCGGATGTGAGGAGCGCTTTGATTGCCGGGCGTCTCCAGGTGGGGATATCAGGCTTTGCCCCTTTCATCAAAGGATGGAGCAAGGGGGCGCCTGTCAAGACGTGCGACGTGATGACCGCGTACAAACACGAGCTTGTCACCTGGCACACGGACGTCAAGGACATCAAAGGCTTCGTTAAACTGCTCAAGTCCAAAGAGGGGTCTAAGATCGGCGCCCCGGCGCCCGGAAGCTCGAACCACATCGCACTTCAGTGGTATCTCAAGAACCACGGTTTTGATCCCAAGACGCTGGATATCTACATTGTGAAGATGAAGCACCCCATCTCCTATCAGTCGCTGATCACAAAACAGATAGATGCCCATGTGACGAGCCCCCCGTTTGCCGTGCTTGAAAAAGAGAAAGGGATGAAATCCATAGCCGGCCTGTGGCCAAACCCGGGCGGCTGGATGCCGAACGCCCAGGTGGTGGTGAACACCAAATGGGCCGCGGACAACCCCAAGCTCTACCAGGCTGTGGTCAAGGCCTACAATGAGGCTGCGGCCTGGGCCACGGCAAATACCAGAGAGGCGGCTGAGATCCTGGCACCGACCCTCAAGATGTCTGTGGAAGACACCATGAAGCAGTTGAAGACCGAGGTGAAATACGATGT
>JAFDIX010000742.1 GCA_019307805.1 Deltaproteobacteria bacterium
TTCAAGATCAAGGAAGGCGAAAATTTTAACCACCCCGCTTAAATACAGCGGGACAGGCATCCATACATTGAGTATTTCGAGGATTAAAATTTGAGCCTGACGCACATATTGGGCAAAAGGGGACGTTTTGAAATTGGCTCACATGACCAGTTAAAACAATGAGATTTATTCTATGCCTTTTGGCGTTGCTTTATACGCTTTCACCATATGATCTCTTTCCGGATTTGATTATCGGCTGGGGTTGGATTGATGATCTGGCCGTCCTGGGCCTGCTGTGGTGGTATCAGGAGCGGGAGCAACCTTCTGGAGGGCCACATGAACAGGAATCTTTTCAAAAAGACGCTTACTCGGTATTAGGCGTTGGCAGAGACACGTCTCCGGAAGAAATAAAGAGGGCTTTCAGGAGACTTGCGAACAAGTATCATCCGGACAAGGTGAGTCACATGGGTGATGAATTCAGGGAATTGGCCGAAAGGCGCTTCAAGGAGATACAAGAGGCCTACCAAAAACTGAAAGTCAAATAGCCCGACCCAAAACAGCGCTTTCATAAATTGCCGCCTTGGCGCTTCTTGGTTCCAGGCAGTCGCCAATCTGATGAATCTCATATCCAAGGGGGGTTATCTGGTCGTAAAGCCTGCTATCGGGCCGGCTTCCAATCGTAATTATTACCCTCCCTGCCTCGATGAATCGTTCCTTTCCATCTTTACCGATCACAACCACTCCGTTATCCTCCACCCTCGAAAGCCTGCACTCAGTCGATATTTTCACATGGTTGGTCTTCAACTGGCTGAGAAGCACTTTTTTAGTAATGGATTCAAGTGGTTTACCAATTTTGGGAAGCATCTCCACAATGGTTACCTGACATCCATTCTGAGAAAGATGGTGGGCTACCTCACACCCGGTAGGTCCCCCGCCAATCACCACTGTCTTTTTTTGATCTGGCAGCCTCCCATTCAGGACTTCTGCAAAAGGGATAACAATGTCCTTATCAAGGCCTTCAATGGGAGGCAAGGAGGGTAGGGAACCCGTTGCCACAATCACCACATCAGGATTTTCTTCCTTCACGGTGTTTACGCTGACTTCACGGTTGAGATAACATTTGACCCCGAATTTTTCGACCTGGCGCTTTAGGAATTTGATAAGACTCCGCAACTCTTTTTTATAGCCCGTCACGCTGCCTAACAGTAGTTGCCCTCCTAAGACGGATTGCTTCTCAAAAAGATGAACATCATGCCCCCGTCGCGCCGCAACCCATGCCACATTCAGGCCTCCCGGACCACCTCCTATCACCATGACCTTTTTGGGACTCCGGGTAGGATAAAAGGTCATCTCCTTTTCGCGACCCAGCGCAGGATTAACAAGACATTCCACGTGGCCTTTTCTGAAGATAGATTCCATGCAGGTATTACAGGCAATACAGGTCCTTATATCATCCAGACGTCCAGCTTTGGCTTTATTTGGCATTTCAGGGTCGGCCAACAACCCCCTGCCCACACAGACCAGGTCAGCTTTGCCTTTTTCTATGATCTCATCTGCGATCAAAGGATCATTGATTCTACCTACGGCCATTACAGGGATATCCAGTGCCTTTTTTATTGCCCCAGCCGAATCGGCCAGACAGGCTTGATCCATGAACATTGGCTGAGAAATCCATTCGGGGGTGGCATCGTTACCTGCCGATACCTGAACAATATCAATGCCGGCATCAACCAGTATCTTCAGAATCCCTATGCTCTCATCCACTGTCAGTCCATCTTTTACAAATTCCTGGGCGCTGATCTTGAAAGATAGTGGAAAATCTTCGCCTATGCGATTCCTGATCTCTTGAACAATCTCCCTGGCAAACCGGGTTCTGCCAACCAAATCTCCACCGTATTCGTCCTCGCGGATGTTGGAAAATCTCGAAAGAAACTGGTTAATTAAATACCCATGGGCGCCATGCAACTCTATCAACTCAAAGCCAGCTTCAATTGCCCTCTCGGCTGCATCTCCGAATTTTTTGACCAGTTCCTGGATACCGCTAATCATAAGCGGGTCCACATCTCCCCGAATGGTGGGACAGGGAAGAGGGGAGGGGGCCACAGGCTTTTGATTAATCACTCTGGCCGATGTCTGCCTGCCACCGTGATGGATTTGAATAGCAGGAATCGCTGCCTCCGATTTCATGGCCTTTGCTATTTTGGAAAGACCTTCTATAAACCGATCATCATATATCCTGGCCTGATGGGGTGATACAATGCCTTCGGGTGAAACAGCAGACGCCTCCATAATGACCATAGCCGGTCCACCAGCAGCCCGGAGTCGATAATGCTCAATGGTGCGGTCCGTGATAGATCCGTCATTTTCAAACAAGAAAGAGGCTAGACCCGGCATCACGATCCTGTTCTTGAACTCACAGTTTTTTACCCGGTAAGGGGAAAACAGATATTTCATGGAATCTTCTACTCCGTATCAGGCTAAAAATAAATATTTTGGAAATATAGAAAAAATTCTGGATCGTTGTCAAACAAAAAAACCGGAAGACATTAAGGGCTCTAAGTAATTAGGTGAGCAAAATCATTGACCCAAAACAACAAATTCTGATACTCTTTTCTATACTCGGAATCAATTCATTGTAAC
>JAFDIX010000743.1 GCA_019307805.1 Deltaproteobacteria bacterium
TTTATAAGGAGAGGACCCAGCGGGTGATGGATGCGGTGGCGTTGAAGACCCCTGACCGGGTTCCCTTCATGCCTTTTATTTCGTTTTTCCATGCCAGGTTCGGGGGAATCACGGGCCAGGAGGCCATGTACGACCATGACAAGCTTGCCATGGCCGCCAAAAAGACCATTACGACCTTTGAACCGGATATGTACAATCATCCCTTTGCGCTCCTGGCCATGGGTCCCATGCTGGAGATCCTTGATTCCAGGCAATTCGTGTGGCCGGGACATGGGCTCTCTCCTGATAAGTCCTATCAGTTTGTGGAAAAGGAGCACATGACGGCAGAGGAGTATGATGATTTTCTCTTTGACCCCACGGATTTTGTTTTGAGGCGCTTCCTCCCGCGAATATTCGGTGCCCTGGAGCCTTTGGAAAAGCTTCCCTCCCTCCCTTCCCTGTACTATTTGCGGTTTCTTTCCGGAACCGCAGCATTTGCCCAACCGGATGTTGCCGGTGCCCTGGGGGCCCTCATCAAGTCGGGACAAAGGGCCCAGGAGATGCTGGGGAGGGCAAGGGCATTTGCCGAAGAAATGAAGGATCTGGGCTTTCCATCCCAGATCGGTGGCGTGGCCTATGCGCCCTTTGATTATATCGGTGATTTCCTGAGGGGTACCCGGGGGATCATGCTTGATATGTACCGGGTTCCGGACAAACTTCTTGAGGCCACGGAAAAGGTGATCCCCTATATACTCAGGGCCGCCCTGGCAGGGGCACAGGTAACGGGCGTTCCTTTTGTCTTCATGCCCATGCACAAGGGACTGGACGGTTTCATGTCCCCGGAACAGTTCAAGACCTTCTTCTGGCCCTCCTTGCGAAAGGTTATTCTGGCACTTATTGAAGAGGGGCTGATTCCCATAGTGCTCTGGGAGGGGGATTGCACATCCCGGCTCGAGACCATCCAGGACATACCCAGGGGAAAGGCAATCTACTGGTTTGAGAAGACGGATATTTTCAAGGCCAAGGAGATCCTGGGGGACACGGTCTGTATCCGGGGCAATGTGCCTGCGCCCCTGCTCTGTGTGGGCAGTCCCCGGGATGTGGAAGAATATTGCAAAAACCTGATCGATGTTGTCGGGAAAGGGGGCGGTTTTATCCTGGACGGCGGCATCGGGATGCCGGATGAGGCACGGCCTGAAAATGTTCAGGCAATGGCCGATATCGTGAAGACATATGGGGTGTATGTATAGCGAAGGCCCCAAGAAAATAGAAGTTTTTCCTGGGGAGCAGTCAGCCTTCAGCATTCAGCACACTGCGGGTGGTTTTTTCAGTCCTTGCTTACCGCTGGGTGCTAAAGATCTTTTTTCTTTCTGGAACATGATTTGATGAACCCGGAAATTGCCGAAATGGCCTGATCTTCTATACCGAAATAACCATGTTGCGTCAAAGGCTGGCAACCCGGAGGTGCCGGGCTTCGAGGATTGATCCTTGGTCTACTACCACCCTCAAAGGAGACTACTTCTACCCTCGGGGAACCAACAAGCGCACGCCTAATTTTTTCTGCCCCCGATGCCGGCGTATGAGGGCATTCGTCCTCTTTGTGCACGACTATCAATGTCGGCACCATAATTTTGTAGAGGTCCATACTGAGTAAGCCGTTCGGATGGGAATCATATACCTGCCATTTTGGGGCGCTTCGAGTTGGGCTTGAAATCAAAACCAATCCATGGATTCCTTTTCTTATGTTGATCGCTCCATTTGATGCGGAAAAGGAGCCCAGGCTCATACCAACAAGCCAGACGGGCAGGTTTGTCACCCTTTTCAAATATGAGACAACCGCCTTGAGGTCCTGGGCATATTCCCTGCTAATTCTGAAATCGGGGGTCATAGGTTGCAATGTCCTATCTGATGGAGCGTCTATTAACGCTACCATAAGTCCATGTCTTGCAAAATCATCTCTCGACCGCACTAAAAAGCCCTTACCCCTTCCCAGGGTTGATGTGCCGGAAACGCCCGAAATTGGCAGTCTCCCTGGACCACCCTCTAGCATGACTATGACTGCTGATGGATTATTTGGCTTGATAAGGAAAATCTTTAACCCAACTTCCGGCCGCGTTTGAATCTCAATGAGTTCCGTGGAGAGTCCCGTGGCTGGGTGGGAGGGGGCCGCCGTGGCACACACCATGACAAGCAAGGGGAGTATAGTTGCGGATGATAGGATCAGTAAGATGTTTTTGGCGTAATATGACGCCATGCTCGGCCTCCTATCTCTTCCTTTCCTATGAGGTTTGCCACGGGTACGCGAACATCCTTGAATGCAAGTTCAGCCGTATCGGAGGCACGGATTCCCAGTTTATTGGTGAGCTTGTTGGCCTCATAACCCTCTGTCTTGGTGTCGACCATGATAAGGCTGTACTGTCTGTGGCGGCTGGGTTCATCGGGATGGGTCTTGCAAAACACGAGGACATAATCGGCGAGTGTACCGTTGGAGATAAACATCTTTGT
>JAFDIX010000744.1 GCA_019307805.1 Deltaproteobacteria bacterium
GAAAATATGCACCGGCGGCAAACGGACACATTGTCTACTTCAGTGAGAGCTTCAGCGACGTCAACGATGGAATTGGCGGCATCACCCAAAGTGTCACCAGCTATGATCCCGGACGCCTCGATCTCGAAACGACCTACTGCTGGCGGATCGATGAGGTCAATGGTGCGCCTGACTTTACGGTACACCAGGGCGGCATCTGGAGCTTTACAACCGAGCCGGTTGGCTACCCAATTGCCAATGTTACCGCCACAGCTTCCAGCAGCGACACAACTCAGGGATCTGCGAATGCTACTGTCGACGGTTCCGGACTGACCGATGACCTGCACTCGACAGACATTCAAACCATGTGGCTCAGCAACGCTGCCGGACCGCAGCCGACCTGGATACAGTTTGAGTTCGACTGCGTTTACATGCTTCATGAGATGTGGGTCTGGAACTCCAACACCGAGCTGGAGACAGCCATCGGTTATGGGTTCAAAGACGTCACCATTGAGTATTCGGTCGACGGGACCGACTATACGACACTGGGGGCAACTCATGAGTTTGCCCCGGCGACCGGTACGGGCGATTATGCCCACAATACCACCATCGATTTTGGCGGTTCGCAGGCAAAATACGTCAGGCTTACACCCAACAGCAACTGGAAAAGTTTTGTGGTCCAATTCGGTCTTAGTGAGGTTCGCTTCTTCCATATACCTTTGCGTGCAAGGGGGCCCGACCCGGCTTCCGGAGCGACAGATGTGGACGTGGATGTGACCCTCGACTTCAGAGCGGGGAGACAGGCGGCTGAGCACAATGTGTATGTGAGCACCGACGAGCAGGCTGTGATAGATGGCGCTGCGCCTGTTACTGTCGTGACCGAGACAAACCACAGTCTCTCATCCCTCGACCTGGACACGACTTACTACTGGCGGGTCGATGAGGTCAATGACGCCGAGATTCCAACGACATGGCAGGGTGATGTCTGGAACTTCTCGACACGCGAGTATTTTGTTGTGGATGATTTTGAGTCCTACAACGACATCGAAGCCGGACAAGAGGGCAGCAACCCGGTCTATGAGGTGTGGCTGGACGGAGTTGGAACCACAACAAACGGCTCGACCATGGGATATAATGTACCCTTCCAGCCTACGATGGAAACCGGCATCGTACACGGTGGGGGTCAGTCGGTGCCGCTGCAGTACGACAACACCACGGCGGCTCTCTCGGAGGTCACACGAACGTTGGCCTCGCAGGATTGGACAGTCAACGGAATCAAGACGCTGTCTCTGTGGTTCCGTGGCGATCCGGCCAATGTGCCGGGACAACTGTATGTAAAGGTCAACAATGCCAAGGCGCCTTTCGATGGTAGCGCGGCAGCCATCTCCACACCCTTCTGGACCCAATGGAATGTCGATTTGGGCGCGGCAGGTACGGACCTGAGCAGTGTGAACACGCTGACGATTGGCGTTGAAGGTGGTTCCGGGATTATCTATGTGGATGACATCCGATTGTATGCCAAGGCCGCGGAGTTCATTATACCGCCGTCTATCGTGGCGGTTGAAGATGCCTGGGTCCGGGAGGCAAATCCCGACACGAACTTTGGCGCGCCGGGGGCTGCGGATTCCGATCGTCTGCGCTGGAACTCCGAAGCCGGCCAGGCGTTGGCTCAGGGCGTTCGCAATCGGTCCTTCATCAAATTCGAGGTCCCCGCGAATGCCCCTGAGAACGTGCAACTGGTTGTGAACCGAACAAATGGGGGCGTTGCCATGGAGATTCGGCTCGTCGTCACCAACGCCTGGGACGAGAGTACGATCACCTGGAACAATCAGCCGGCGTTCGGCAACGTGGTTGTCGCCTCCGGCGATCCCGGCGGCGGTATTAACCGCTTCGATGTTTCCGACCATATCACTGGGCCAAGCACTTACAGTTTCGTGGTTGTGGGAGTTGCCGACCCGGGTGAAAACGCCGGGACCTTCGAGTCGAAAGATGCGGGCGGCAACAATCCGCCCATCCTCGAGTTCAAGTAGGAGAAGTTGTGTGAATGGGGGAAACCGCTAGATTCTTTTTGTAGGAGGTCTGCTATGTGTAAGAAAAGAGCATGTGTGGTCGTGATGATTGCGCTGGGGCTCGCGGGGAGTATCGCCCTCGGTGACATCACGAGCGGATTGGTGGGTTATTGGCCGTTGGACGGCGATGCGACCGATGCCAGCGGAAACGGTCTCAACGGAGAGGTCTTCGGCAACGTCGTGCCTGCCGAAGACCGGCAGAGCAACGCGGGATCCGCCATGTTGTTTCCCGGTGCGCAAAATTCGTACATCGAACTCGGAGATCCCCCGCAGTTGCAGATTACAGGAGCCATGACGTTAGCGGCGTGGATACGGATCGATAGCTACGACTCCAACGGGCGGATCATCTCCCGAATCGGGACCAGCAATGCCAGGAGCTTCTCGTTGAACATCGAGAATGGCCGGGTCGGCGCCTTCCAGATCGCTGCCGCCGG
>JAFDIX010000745.1 GCA_019307805.1 Deltaproteobacteria bacterium
CCCCGCCAGGGGGGACCCTATTTGCTTCAGGGATTCCAACAGGCTGTCGGCCTCCTGGCGGCTGTCATCGATATCCCTGGCCAAATGCAGGAGGAGATGCCTTTTCAATGACTGATCCTGTTCCTGTGCAGGGGCTTCTTGCCGTCCTTCAAGCAGACTCTGCCTGATCGACCAGGAACTTTCCTCGCTGGATTCCTGGCCCTGGACTGCCTTTAAGAAATCTCTGTGGCCCTTATCCTGATGGTTTTTGCTCCACTCCCTGTATTCCCGCAGAAGGGTCAGGAATCCCTCACCCGGATTCATGTTCTCCGGCGGCCGCAGGATTTTCACTGCTTTGTGATCCTCCATCTCCGATAAAAAAACGGGCCGCTCCAGATGCCATGGTTCACATATGGTGAGCGGCCCCAAAAAAGAGAGTATCTGCTTTATTTCGGTTTCCGGCAGACAGGAATGGGGGAACAGCGTTGCAGATGAAGTTTTCATCGTCTCAGAAGAAGATTTTTTAATCCTCCTGCAGCTCCTTTATGCCGGCATAGAAATCAAGGGCTTCCGGATTGCTCAGGGCATCCTTGTTCAGGACTTCCTGTCCCTGGATCACCTTTTTTACGGCCAGTTCCACTTTCTTCATATTGAGCGTATAAATGACTTCCGGTACGGCCACGATCTTCGCCGGGACGTGTCTGGGAGAGGCGTTCGTCCGGATCAGGGTCCGAATCTTCTTCTTCAGATCATCCGTGAGATCGACCCCTTCAGCCATTTGCACAAAAAGTACCACCCGCACGTCATTTTTCCAGTCCTGCCCGACCACAAGGCTGTCTGCGATTTCCTCCAGTTGTTCCACCTGGCGATAAATCTCGGCAGTCCCGATACGCACCCCGCCGGGGTTCAGTGTGGTGTCTGACCTGCCGTAGATAATGACACCCCCACGCTCGTTTATTTCAATGAAGTCCCCGTGCCGCCAGACATTGGGGTATACATCGAAATAGGCAGCATGGTATTTCTCGCCATCGGGGTCATCCCAGAAATAGATAGGCATGGACGGGGATGGGGCCGTACAGACCAGTTCGCCCTGCTGGTTGATGACAGGTTTCCCGTTTTCATCATATGCAAATACCTTCATGGCCAGACACCTCGCCTGCAACTCCCCCGCATATACAGGACCCATGGGGTTGCCGGCGGCAAAACAACCGTTGATGTCAGAACCCCCGGCTATGGAGGCCATCTGAAGATCTTCCTTTACCTCCTGATAGATATACTCAAATCCCTCCTCGGAGAGTGGTGACCCCGTGGAAAGCACCGCCTTCAATGGGCTCAGGTCATAATTCTTCCCCGGGCTCTCCTCTGCAGCCTGGAGTGCAGCGATATACCCTGCACTTGTACCGAAGATGGTGATCTTCTCATCCTGGGCCATCTTCCAAAGGGCGCCCGGGTTCGGGTGAAAGGGGTTGCCGTCAAAAAGGACGAGCCTGGCGCCGACGTTCAGGGAACAGACGAGCCAGTTCCACATCATCCACCCGCACGTGGTGAAGTAGAAGATGGTATCTTCCTGCTTGAGATCAGAATGGAGAATGAGTTCCTTCAATTGGTGGACAAGGATGCCACCGGCACTCTGCACCATGCACTTGGGGAGTCCCGTAGTGCCTGAGGTAAACATAACATAGAGGGGATGATCGGCTGGGAGCTGTTCAAAGGGGATCTCCAGGTTGGCCTCTGATGACTTGAAGTCATCGTAATGAACGGCGTTGGGTACCTGGCTGATATCCGGTTCCTGTTGCGTGTAGGGAATCACGACCACCTTCTCAATGGTCGGGAGATCCTTGAGAATACTTGAGACACGTTCCAGGGAATCAAATCCCCTCCCTTTGAAAAAATATCCGTCCCCCGTGAACAATACCCTGGGCCTGATCTGTCCGAACCTATCCAGAACCCCTTTGATACCAAAATCAGGAGAGCATGAAGACCAGACAGCGCCAAGACTTGCTGTCGCCAGCAGGGCAATAATGGCATGGGGCATATTGGGGACAAAGCCCCCTACCCGGTCGCCCGGTCCCACACCCATCTCCTTCAGGGACCTGGCAGTACGGGCCACCTCATCATAGAGCTGTGCATAGGTCATAGAGGTTGAATCCAGTTCTTCCCCTTTAAAGACCAAGGCCACACGATCATCTCTGTGCTGAAGAAGATTCTCTGCAAAATTTAATCTGGCCCCGGGAAACCACTTGGCACCGGGCAGCTTGGAGAGGTCATCAACCACCTGATCATAGGGCTTTGATGCCTTGATGCCCGCAAATTCCCAAAAGGCCGCCCAAAATTCGGGAATATTCTCCACAGACCAATCATACAAGGGACCATACTCCTGAAAACTCTGCCCGTGTTTTTCATTGATGAAATGCATAAACCGATACATATTGGTCGCCTTGATACGCTCATCTGAAGGCTGCCAAAGCTTCTTTCCCATCTCTTCCTCCTAGGTTCTTTCCT
>JAFDIX010000138.1 GCA_019307805.1 Deltaproteobacteria bacterium
GTAATGTCCTTACCTTTAAAGAGAATACTCCCTTCATCCGGTTTGAAAACCCCTGTGAGCAGATTGAACACGGTTGTCTTCCCCGCGCCGTTGGGTCCTATGACACCCAGGATCTCTCCTTCCCTCACCTCAAAGGAAAGATCATCCACGGCTCGCAAGCGGCCAAATTCCTTGGTCAGATGATTGACCTTCAGGATATCCGTCATCCGTTATCACTCCAGGTGCCCAGTAAAGAATCCGGGCCCAGAGGACCCGGCTTTGGTTATCCCCAGAGGGGATTTGCTTTGTTGGAAGTTCATTAATTTTTAGACACAAAACTCCAAGGCAGAGCCATCTATCTCTGACCTGCCCCAAAGGACCAGGTTTTTATGCCCAAATAAATCATAAATTTGTACTATGTATTTTGGATTAAGTCAATCTCATATCGTGAGATTGGGTATTGTAGTATGATTTATTTTTCGTAACTACTCAGGTTGTCAGGTTCACGGTTGGTTAAGGCCTTTTCAGGTGATTCCGCAGGCCTGAAAACCGTTTTCAAAGTGACCTACTTTGGCGTAAGCCCCAATTTTTCGATGATGCGATTGGCGGACAGCCCGTATTTTTCATAGAGATCGTCCCGGCTTCCCGATTCGGCATAGCCGGACAGGGCGATAAAATCGAATTTTACATTGAGACCCTTCGCAGCAATAACGGAAAGCACCTCATCCTTCAGCCCGCCGTTTTCAAAATGATCCTGAACCGTGCAGAGGCGCCCCGTCTCATTGGCGGCCGCTTCAATGATCTCTGCATCCACCGGGCGGATGGTCGGCATATCAATGACCCGCACGCTCTCCTTGACGTTATTGGCAACACCCAGGGCCTCCTCCAGAATGGGGCCGGCGCAAATAAGGGTGATATCCGTTCCCTCCTTAACCTTGTAACCCTTACCGATCTCGAATCCATTGACCGGGGAAATGCCGTAGGGGCTGTTATCACTGTAGAAGAGGGGGGTAGGGTTCCTGCACACGCGAAAATAGAGCGGACCTTCATGCAGGAGCGCCATTTCAAAGAGCGAATCCGCCTGTATCGCATCAGAAGGTTCAATGATCGTAAGATGGGGGAGCACCCGCATGCACCCCACATCCTCTATGGCCTGGTGACTGACCCCATACTCTCCCAGGGCGGCGCCTGTATGACTTCCTATGATTTTCACGTTCAATCTGGGATAGGAGATGTCCTGGCGGACCATTTCCCAGGCACGGCCTGTTGAAAAGATTCCAAAGCTGTTGACCACCGGTATCTTGTCGCAGCTCGCCAACCCGGCGCCCATGGTCATCATGTTGGCCTCCTGCACGCCTACATTGAGAGAACGCCTGTTGCAGGGCTCAGGGTCGTCTTCGGGATATTTTTCAGAGAACGCCGTCACCCCGCAGGCGATGGCCAGGTCGGCGTTGAGCACAAAGATCTTTTCATATCCTCCCAGCCTCATCAGGGCATTGGCATATCCAATGCGCGTGGCCGTGGGTTCCGTGTAGGTGCGCGCAGGGTTCTTCCGAATCATCTCCATGAGGTCCTGCCGTTTTTCGGCCGGCAGGCCTTTTACCAGAGGTGTGACGTTGAATTCCGGAACTTTTGTGTTCCGCATCTTTTCCTCAAGTTTGGAGATTTTGCCATCAAAGTCCGCTTCCGCCTTCTCATATTCCTCCAGCTTCAAGGGAACCGCGTGAAAGCTGCAGACATTCTCACAATCCACAACGCCCTTCCCCTTGATGGTGTTGGCCACAATCATCAAGGGCTTTTCATTTGCGTCTCTTGTCTTTTTGAAATAATCGATTGCATCGATAATGGCATAGAAGTCATGGCCGCTGATGACCCTGACGTCCCAGTTAAATGCCTTGAATTTTTCATCGAGCGGGTCCAGTGGATTGATGTTGTCGGTGCACCCGTCTACCTGAAGTCGGTTGTAGTCGATGAAGCCGCAGACATTGTTTAACTTCTTGTTGGGAATAGTGAGGCAGGCCTCCCAGGTCATACCTTCCTGAAGATCCCCGTCCCCCATTATGACAAATACGTTGTAGTCATGGCCGTAGACCTTGGCGTTGAGCGCCATGCCGGCCGCGGCTGAAAGACCATGTCCCAGGGACCCGGTGCTGAAGTCCACCCCCTTGGTGCCGTGTTCCACCTGTTGGCCATTTTCCGTGAAGACCCGGTACATGGCGGGGTGTCCTTCAAGGGAGGAGTCGATTTTGCGATAGATCTTGAGCAGGTCCTTGCTGAAGAAACCGGCTTCGGCCAGTGTGGCGTAAAGGGCCGGGGCGGCATGGCCCTTGCTCAATACCAAGCGGTCCCTTTGGGGCCAGAGAGGGTCCTGGGGATCGTATCGCATGATATTCTCCCAGAGCCCCGAGTCCGCATTATGGGTTCTTCCGAAATAGAGGACAGCCAGAATATCTGTAACGGAAAGAGAACCGCCTGGATGGCCCACCTTGGACTTGGTGATGTTTTCGATGGCATTCCTGCGAATCCTGGTGGCGATCAATTCCAGCCTGTCCACTTCGCTGATCCGGTCCAAATATTTTCTCTGAGACATGGGCTCCCCCCCTCTTATAGGTGTTCATTCACAATGCACCTCTTTCGAATGTTTTTCCCAATATCCTGGTGGTTCTGATCCATATCTCACGAACTTCATAATTTTTAGTATTATTAAAATATTCAGTATTATTTAACAAAATGAAATGCTCCTGTCAAGAGAAAAATCAGCCCATTTTAAAAATATGTCCACGAACAGTATTTTTTTGACAAACTGTACGTATGTTACTAGAAAAGCACTGAAAACAGGAACAGGCCTGGAATTAACGGGGTATCAAAGGCCTGCTCTGAGCCGTTTCGATTAAAAATTTTTAAGGTTCTGTCAGGCTGCGGTTTGGAACCATCACAAACCCTGTGCATTGAAAAAATATTAAGTATTGTTAAAATTACAATCCATTACACAGGAGGGTTCAGGCCTTTTTAATGGAGTTATTTTTTGTAACTACTCAGGTTGTCAGGTTCACGGTTGGTCGCCTTATCTTCATACTGGTCTATGTTCATCCTTTTTTAACCGTGAACCGTGAACCATGAACCTTTGAACCTGAGTAATTACCCAGGTTCAAAGGTTCATCTGTAAACGCCGTATTCCTTGGTAAAATCGATCATGGCATGCAGGGTATCCGGTTTTCCCTGATCTAAGGATGTTCCACTGCTCATAATATAACCGCCGCCTTTGCCTGCCGTATCGACCAGGTCCTTGCAGCAATCTTTGACCTGATCGGGTGTTCCGGTCAGGATCAAGCTGGCCGGTACATTACCGGCGATACAGGTCGTATCACCAAGGAGCTCTTTTGCTTGAACCATATCGGTCCTGTCGAACAGCCAGATGCAGTGGCCTCTGGGGAGTTCTTTTAAATACTCAAGGCGGGAATTATAACCGCCCTCTGCAAACAACAGGGGTACACAACCCTCTTCGATCAGGCCTAAGATGACTGCTTTTAATCCCGGCCAGTAGAACGTCTTGAACTGCTCATCAGACATAAACCCGTCAGCCCCTTTATGCAAAGGCAAAAAAGCGATAGGATTCCCGGAAAATTTTACCCCGGCCAATCCCTGCTTTATTGCCAGGGGAATAATTCTCTCAATGGCCTTTAAAACCGTATCCGGTCGCCTGAACATATCACTCATCATATTACGTGTACCCCTCAGGGTATCAGCCAGGATATCGTAAGGCGCCTTTGATATGCCACCGGCACCGTTCACAAACCCCTTTGCCTGGGCCCCTGCTTCAAATTGACCAATGCTCCCTGCCCACTCGAAGGCCAGACGCCCTGCTTCCTGTAATGCCTTTAGAGCCTTTTGGACTTCCGGCACACCAAAACCGATCAGGTGTCCGCAGATTAAGGGCATCTCCCATATATCCGTAAAAGGCGGAAGGGTTTTGAGCGGCTCCAGTGCCCCGAAGATACGGGGCAAATAGCTCCTAAACCAGAAGTCGGAAGGGTCATCGATTAAGGCCTGGTACTCATCCGCCAGCATATATTCATCTTCAATGCACTGGTAACCGGAACTGTCGGCAACCCCGTGGCCGGGCCAGTTGTATTGTTTAAAATCAAGGACCTCGAAACATTTGCCTGTGCCGACCAGCCCGGGGCTCACATAATAATCGGGTCTATAATCTTCAAGATATTTATTCCAGACGGAGACCAGCTTTTCAGTGTCATACATCACCTCACCTGGTGATACATCATATAAGTCTGCCGGCATAAAGGTGAAAAAGGGGAATACGGGCACCCTGTCGGGAGTCTTCTTTAACTGAACAGCATCCTTGCATCTTGTGACTCTCGCTTTGTAAGCGGCTTCTGCTTCCGGGCTTTCGAATTCAATGCCTGACGGGGAAAGCCAGGTGTTAAATCTGGCCTCCTGGCGTTCTTCCGCTGACATCTCTTCCCATTTTTTTCCCATCTCATTATCCTCCAATCCATTCATTGGTTAATTGCACCGCCTCCATGGCATCCAGGCCATAGGCATCAGCGCCGGTGTAGTTCATGATCTGCTCGTCAATCTGCCCCCCCCCTATCATGATTTTCACCTGGTCCCTCAGCTCGGCCTCTTCTATTGCCCCGATCGTTTCCTTCATTGAATCAAAGGCCAAAGTCAAAAAACCGCTAAGTCCGACGACTCTGCTTCCGGTCTCTTTTATGGCCTCTACAAACTTTTCCTTGGGAACATCGATCCCCAGGTCAAGAACCTCATAGCCGCTCGAATCCAGCATAAAGACAACAATGTCTTTTCCAATGTCATGGATGTCCCCGTCAACAGTTCCTATAATGACTTTACCCAGGCGCTTCCGGGCATCTCCCTTCCCCGATTTAAGGTATGGTTCGACCAGTTTGGCAATACCCTTCATTATCTCACCCGAGAAGACAAGTTCCGGGATGAAATAAACGCCACTCTTGAATTTTTCGCCAACCATACCCACACCCTCCCTGGCAAAGGCCATAATCTCCATGGGGTCCACGCCCTCTTCCAGGGATTTAGCGGCTGAATCCAGCGCCTCCTGTTCCTTCAGGTCTACGACCAGTTTCACTAATTCCTTTGACATGATTTGTGTCCTCCCTTAAAAAAGCAATGGATTTGAATTTTGCGGCAACCGCCTCCAAAAGGTGGTTCCGCAAACCTGAAATCAGAAGGTTCAATGAACGTAAGATGGGGGACTATCCGCATGCACCCCACATCCTCCATGGCCTGGCGACTGACCCCGTATTCCCCAAGGGCGGCGCCTGTATGACTTCATATGATTTTCACGTTCAGCCGGGGTGTTCCTGACCAGCGGTTTGACTTTTAACTCCGGGACGTTTGTATTCCGAATCTTTTTTTGGAGTTTCGTGAGGTTTTGAAGGATGCGTGAGACGGTCGCCTTGTGAAAGCCGAGCTTTCGACTGATTTCAATGGTACCCGGTTCCCTGTTATAGGGGGCAAACGCCCCAAGGATGTTGAGGGCCTTATCAATGGAGTTGATTTTGGGCTGTCTTGTCTCATATTGTGAGATTAAGTATTATATTATGATGTATTTTTCTATGTCTTTTTAATACCCCATGTCAAGGAAATATTAGCCCTTGTGCCGGCCGACAAAGTCAATGATTAAAATATTGTAACTACACAGGTTGTTAGGTTCACGGTTGGTTGCCTTATCTTCTTACTGGTCTATGTTCATCCCTTTTTAGCCGTGAACCGTGAACCATGGAACTTTGAACCTGCAATCAGGAGATGATCTATCTTTTATTGCTTATCACGCCATTCAACCTTTGGCGTTCCGTTCTCCTTCCTGATTGTAACCCATTTTTCTGCTAAAAGCGGGTTGGTGAAAGGGAAATCGGATCTTATATGCAGGCCTCGCGTCTCTCTTCTTTCCATGGCCGTGCTGAGGATCATCTCCCCGCATTCCATCAGGTCCAGCACCTCCATACACCGCATCAGATCGTGTGAGTTATCCGCCACCAGCGTATTAATGATTTTTTCTTTCAAATCCCCGTAATATTTGAGGCCTGCTTTTAGCAAAGTTTCGGACCTCACCTTCACACCGGCATAATCTTTCATAATCTGCTGCAGGGCCAGGTTCCCCTCTTTCCAGTTGGGGCCGTTTTCCCTCTCAACAAATCCGGAGTAGAGTTTCGCCCGTTCTTCGACGGTTGGACTCTTTTCAGCTTTCTCGAATTTCGATATGCCCTTTGCCCGATTGGCCGCGCTCTCACCGGCAAACCAGCCGAATGTAGCTGCCCCTGCAATATCGGCCCGAAAGTTCCCCACAGGGTCTCCTGCGGCAAACAATCCCGGAACACTGCTCTCCCCATTCAGATCGACATCGACGCCTCGGCCGATGAGATGGGGTTCATATTGCATGAATTCCACCATGTGTTTCCGGACATCGATTCCTTCCTCCTGCATGTAATCGAGCATGGCGGTGAGACCCTCATTCTCCATCCCCCAGAGCATGTAATCGATGTCTTCTTCGGCGGTCTCGGTGCAGTCGATGTATGCGGGTCCCCGGCCCGATTGATGCATGTCCGTAAACACCGAGTTCCAGACATCGGATGTAATATCACCCAGCTCCCTGGTGGGTTTCGTGACAAAGGGGCCAAGGGGTTTGCCTTTGGGATCCTTGTAAACCCCGATCCAGCTCGATTTTCCGCACCGGGCTATAAATTTTGGACCTGCGTGCCTGTTGGGAAATTCCATATTCACAAGCTTTGCCCCTGCCCGGTAGGCCGTGGCCTGGGCCGCTCCTGTACAGGCCGGACAGAAGGCCGTGTTAAACATCCACCCGGGGCTGGGCGCCGGAGGATACAGTCGGCTCGCAGAACCGGTGGCAAGGATCACGGACTTGGCACGAAATATTTTCAGTACCGGCTCCTTCTTTTTTATGCTCAAGCCGATAGCGCCGACGGCCTCTCCACGGTGTGTAATGATATCCGTGATGGGCAGGTGATTCTCTATCTTTACACCCCGCTTCTTGGCCTCCCTTGTCAGGACCTCTTTTTGATTGTGCCCGGCATACTTCAACCATACCCTTGGCCGCCCGGGGAAGGCGTGTCCCATGAACTCCCATTTTCCGTGGGGTCTCATGGCGATTCCCCATTTGTCCCAATCTCTGACCCGCTCAAAGGACTGCTCCAGAAATTTTATGGTGTGGGTGCTATCGTGAAACCCACCAATGAGGCTGTTCCTTGTCTCCTTTACAAT